>JASEIM010000008.1 GCA_030017655.1 Methanobacterium sp.
TGTTTAAATTGTCACACAATACTGATTCAGGGCTAGATTGGAAAGAAAAAAAGTTACTGGAAAATTTCCATTGGAAATCAATGGAATAATCTGAATTTTCGCTTATGAAAATGAATCCTTTTTGTGATCTAAAATAGTTATTCATTGATTTTTCATTAATATGAAAATAGGGGATATATTCTTCACTATTCAAAATTTCAATAATTTTAATAGAATCATCCTTATTAATGAATATATCAAGATCATTAAATTCCCTTAAAGAAATATTTCCATATATTAAATCAGCCAAAACAGGTCCTTTATACGGCACTGCATCAATACCTTCAGCTTTCAACAGTTCAAGTATTTTAATCAATTCACCTGTCAGTAAAAGGTTTTTACGAACATTACCATTAAAATAATCCTTAAGTTCCCCTAAAATATCGTCAGGAACCATTTCAGGGCAAACTGAATTTAGATTATGGTATAAAAGAGGTTTTAACCGGTGCCTTGATGCCATTTTTATTAAATAATCCCAATCTAAATTTTTCCCAGCTAAATCACGAATTTTGTCTTTAATTTCAGGATTCACTTTTGTCCGGGCACAGCAGAGAAGCAGTTCTTCTTCAGGCCTTAATTTGAAATCATCTTTTATCAGTTTGATCTCCTCATTTTTTAATATCAAGTATTTTATATAATATAAGACTACACTAGTTATAATTAAATATTTAGCTGTAATAAAAATCATTCAGATGATTAAAAATGCATAAAAAAATCTTAATTGTACTCATAATTTTGTTCGTAGCAGGGATCTCCGGCTGCACCGTAAAAGAGGCGGGAAATGGTACATTTGGAGAGAAAACCATTTCATTAGAATCCATAAAAGTTTTAAACAACACAACAACAGATTACTATGAATATAACGGAACAAATTACTCTTATATAATAGGTACGGTGCAAAATCATAATAAATATGATGCATTTAAGGTTAAAATGAAGGCAATAGCTTACGATGAGAATGGGGAAATAGTTGCAACCAATAATACTGTTTATCTGGAACCAAAAAGCATTCCTGCAAGCGGACAGTCCTTATTCTATTTTGAATTTGTTGATCAAAATAAAACAATAGTAAAATACGACATAAAAGTGATTGATGCTAAAGCGATGCCTTAAAATAGAATTTTTTAATTTAATTAAACTACAATTCTTATTTGATTTTATAACTTAATATTAGACTCCTTGAAGATTTTGGCGATATTTCTAAATAGTAATCATTTATTTTTTCTTCTATTTCAGGCAATTCTGCATCCTTAAAACCAATTTTTTTAAAGAGATTTAAAGAAGCTTTATTATCTTCAAAAACGTTGACCAAAACTTTATCAATCTCCCTAATTTTTAATTCTGATATTGCACCTAAAACCATTTCTTCACCTATTCCCATACCTTTATACTGATTTAAAACCGTTAAACTCATTATCCACCAGTTATCATCAGATAAATTTTCTCTCCAGGGGCTTCCTACAAATAAAGAGCCGATTAACTTCCCTTTATGCTCTGCAATATAGTAAAATGAACCATCAGTAGTTGGAGATAAATCAGCACCATAAAATTTAGAAAGTAAAGGAAAATCATCAGGAGAAGAAGCATAATATATTGTATCTGGTTTAAAATGTTTTTTTAGCTTTCTAATTCGTTTAAAACTGTTTAAACATGAGTTAATATGTATCAATGCTTTAGGGATAAAATTCAAACAACTATTAAAAAATCTTAAAAGAGGATTTATTATCCAGTGAAATTCAACAATAAAAACTCCAAATTTTTTATTTAGAGATGTATCAAGATTTATGATTTTCCCATTTCTTTCTATACTAGTTAATTTACCTAAAATTTCATTAGAATTAACTGCAGGGTCGCGTATAGGCATATTATCGCCTTTGGTGATGAATTTCCCCTTAAATTTCTCTTCTTTTATTATACGGTGCAGGATTAATGAATCATTTTTTTCAAAAAAAATAATATCTCCAGTCGATAGATCATAAGGATTAACAGGTTTAATAGTTACTAAGTCCCCATTTTTTATTAGAGGAAACATACTGCTACCTAATGCTTTAAAACGGAATTTATTTTTTTTTAAAGATTTTTTTATAAGTTTAATTTCATTAATATTATCTAAAATAAAATCACATTCCCTTATTCCAACTAAAAATTATGAGAATAGCCACTATCATTAACTAAGAGTTAAATTATTTAGTAATTGAAATTTGGGCCAAATTATTACTTATTATATTAAGAAGTGGAACCTCTACCTGCACCACATGTACCTGGACCTGATCCTGGTGGCAGTTTTCCGCATGCTAACACTGTCTTTTCAAACATTTTTTCGGTTTTTATAGCTGGTTTTTGGTATTTTTTTCTATTTTTCATATTTTTTACCTCTTTAAACAACTTAATAATTTAGCTTCTTTACAACACCTACTTGAAGGCTCCATAAGATCATTTTCTTCAAGAATACTGAGTCCGGGGCAATAACGGCAGTAATCAACAATTTCACACTTAGAACAAGCAGGTAAATTAGACATTCTCAAGTTACTGGCCTCTAACATCCCTGATGAATGATACCATATTTCATTTAAAGATTCTTCTTTTAAATTCCCGCAGAATAATGGGAATTGACTACAGGGAAAAACATCAGCATAAGGGGAAATGTAACAGAAATTATGCGCTGCACTGCAAGGTAAATCGTTATAAATACTATTAAAATGATTTCCTACCTCTTCTTCACTTAAATTCTCATTTAATAAAGGATCTACCAAAATTCTGCATAGATCATTATCATTTATTTGGTAATCAAGAGGTTTCATGTTTCCATCAGTTTTCGGAGTAATATGAGGATCAACCTGGAATTCTGCATCTAATTTTTCAGCAAACTTATAAATGTTGAAGTATTCATTGATATTTTGCTTCATGATAATGTTAGTTACTCTAAGATACATATTCCTATTTTTAAGCATTTTAGCAGCTTTAATTGTTTTTTCAAGAGATCCAGGTACTCCTGTTATTTTATCATGGATTTTAGGGTCCATGCTATAGACACTAAAGCTTATTCTATTAGGATTTAGGCGAGATAGTTTATCGGCTATTTCATTATTGATCAATGTTCCATTTGTGGAAATATTCAAAGCAAAATGCAGTTCTCGAGCATATTCTGCAATTTCAAAGAAATCTTCCCTTGTAAATATTTCCCCTCCACTTAAGCCAAGATAGAGAGTTCCTAAATCGGCCAATTGATCAAGAATATCCATTATATCCGATTTTTTCATCTCTTGTCGATTTTCTTTAGATACATAACAATGTATACAATCTAAATTGCAATTATAGGTAAGATCCAGCTGACATGAAAGAAGTATCCTTTTTTCTGCCGTTTTTTGATTCATATAACTTCTTAAATCTTCTTTTATCATTTAAAATCACCGGTATCTGGTGATAAAGTGACAATTTTTTCATCCTTGAGTTTAGAAATGAAATCAATACAGTCTTTTTTAGCAGTTCCATAATCAACATCAAATTCTTCTGATATCATTTCAATTATTTCTTTTACTTGAGTTTGGCCATCAATATGTTCCAGTATAAATGTAGCCACTGGATTTAAAACGTTTAATTTACTTTCTTTAAGATCTACAATTACTGCCTCTCCATCAATGATTCTATAAGCTATTTTATCATTATTTAGGGCTATGTATTCATTTAGCATTTATAACACTCCAAAATGATGGATCGGGCAAAAAATGTAGTTCATATGCAGGAATAACATTTACAAAATCATGGCAAATGTTAAAAAGCTGCATATTAAACTCATTATCACTTAAAAAGAATAAAACATTAGGAATCAGGTGTTCTAGAGTCTTAACAGATTTAGCAGGTGTTATATAGTTTTCTTGATCTTTTTTAGGTAAAAAAACACTTTTTAAAGGAGCTTGAGTATTTTCTCCGGCTATGGCTAATTCTCCCCAAAAAGGAGTTCCAAAAATATTGTATTCACCATCTACCTTTTTGACTAATGATACCTCGTCTGATAAAAGTATAGAATCATTACTTAAACGGGATATAGTGGTTTTACCTGTTCCAGACTTCCCTGGAAAGAGATATCCAATACCATTTCTTATTAAACTCGCAGCATGAACTAAAAATCCTTGTTCCTCTAATAAAACAAGCGAATAAATGATACGTAGATAATTATTGAGATCTAACTGACTTCTACACCTTAATTTACCCTTCATACTATGAATATCAAATTCTCCAGAAAAGCTGTTCCAAAAGATTTTATATAATTCTTCGCTCTCTAATGTTAATTTAGGAACTTCTAATAATATATTATGTCCAGATTCATCTTCTAAGACTTCAATTTCTAAATTTATGGTTGGATCAATATCATCAACAATGAAGTTAGAGTATTTCTCTAAAATTTCATTTAGAAATAACTCATCATCTAATGTAATTTTAACAGGAATTCCACCAATGGATATTGACACTGAATTTTTCATTATAATCTCCTATTTATCATCTAGAAGGTTTATTATAGTTTCAGGCTGTATTAACATTACATAATAATCCAAAAATCTTTTTTTAAGCTGTTTCTGTGCTTCATTTGACTTCATATTCTCATCATTAGGTTATATGTGAAATTAATCACGATATTTTAGAGTAATTGCTATTAAGTTAGTAAATTTTACTATTTAATTCTATTTATTTATTTCTACATGCGCTAAAAGCCCGTGACATTAATCACAGATTTTTTAAAATAATTATTTAGTTAATATCATTTAATAGTATTATAATATATTTTAAGGTCAGGATCCCCTTAATGAGAATATATTAAAAAAATTCGATTCTTCAATTAATTTTAAATTAAAATAAACCAATATTGAGCCTCATAAAGCACCCTAAAAGGCCCGTTTTCATTTATGAGCACATTCCATGCCCCTGTTTCAACAAGATTTCTATTTTCAATTAAATAAATAAGATCAGTATTTCGAATGGTTGACAAACGATGAGATATAATCAATATGGTTAGATTTCCATGGAATCCAGAATATTCTTTTCATTTTTTGAGTCCAGATATCAAAGTATGATAAAAAGGTAATTCTTATTTTTTTTATTTAATCAGCTTAAACGAACTTCTAATCTATTTTTCATTAAGGCTTTTATTATTTTAACTGATTTAAATAAATAGAAATTGGTTATTTCAGTCCTTTTACCTTCAAATACCATTTATTTCGATAACTGCCTTATTTATCCTATTTAAAAACTCTTTTGCGTCTTCAAGAAGTGATTTTGATTCATCTCGTGAAGGAACATAAAATACGTCGTAATCTGCTTTTTCACGCTTTGTTTCAGCTTTTGCTAAACTTTTGGCATAAAAATCCTCAATTAATCCTTCAGTAACAAAATTTAATCCAAATTATGACACAAGACCCGCATTTGTTCTGGTATATACATTTTTTAAAGCTAGTAGTGCCTTTGCTGCATTCAAAAATCTATGATTTTTGAGGCGCAAAAAATAAAGATTTTTTGCAGCATGATACATGGAGTAATAAGACTCACTGATGGAATCTGAGAGCATATTGTTATCAAATAGTATATGGGCTGATTTAACTTCTCTTCAGCTCTTTCCAGATGCTTTTCCCACTCTTTCATATAGAATAACACCGTCATTTAAGACATTATTGATAAAAGAATAACCTTCTTTAGCTTGCTTTTTAAAGCTAGATTTTTTCATATCTTTTGCTGATATAAGTTTACCATATTTAAGTAAAAGTGGAAATGATACATCTACAAGTTCATCCAGATTAACATCTCCCACCACTAAAATATCAATATCAGATTCTTCACCAGCTTCTCCTCTGGCAACAGATCCAAATAAAATTATGGTTTCCACCCTGTTTTTATATCTATGGAGGATTTCTTTTACAAATTCATACACTTCCTCAGGATATTTTTCAGGAGTTTTCATAATTATTATGTATGATACTGTTTTATAAAAATTTTATGATAAAATTCAATTGATGATATACATTATTACAGCATTACACATAATTACTAGAATTTTTCATTTTCAATTGAAGAAATGTTTCATTAGCCATTAATCCCTTGTGTATAAGCAAGAGAATGGAATTTACCTTGTGTTTTAATGAGTTCATCCCAAGCTCCGGACTCAACAATATTCCCTCCCTCAACCAGGTAGATAACATCAGCATTTCGTATTGTAGATAACCTATGGGCAATAATTAATATGGTTAGATTTCCATGGATTCTTTCCATGGAATCAAGTATGTTCCTCTCATTTTTTGAGTCCAGATTGCTTGTGGCCTCATCCAGTATTAAAAGTGATGGTCTGCGCAGTAATGCCCTTGCCAGGGCTAAACGCTGCTTCTCCCCACCGGATAATCTAACTCCACGATCCCCAATCAACGTGTCAAGTCCTTCAGGGAGATTTAATACAAATTCATCTGCCGATGCCAATTTTAATGCTAATAAGATATCTTCATCACTGGCTTCAGGGTCTGCTAAAAGCAAATTGTTTCGTATAGTGTCATTGAACAGAAATGTGTCCTGTGCAACGTATCCTATTTGATTACGCCAGCTAAGGAGATTTTCCTGATTTAAAGACACACCATCAACCAGTATATTGCCATTATCTGGCCTTATAAGGCCCATGACCATATCTGCAATAGTACTTTTACCTGCCCCTGATAATCCGGCGATTGCAGTTGTTTTCCCTGCTTCAATGGTTAAATTCAGATTTTCAATGCCGAAGGATCCATTTTTCCCACCATAGGAAAATGAAACATTCTCAAATTCAATTTTCTTATTTAGTTTCATCCCATTTCCAGTCAATCGTGGCTCTGCGGCTTCCCTGCATTCATTTTCAAGCCCAGTAACTGTCCCAAAAGCAGGTAACATGTTTATGAAATACTGATAGCTTAACTGGATCATTGAAAATCGCGGAATCATTCTAACAAACAAAAATAAGAGGATCAGTAATTCAGCAGTTGGAATGGCCATAACTTCAATCAATATAAATACTATAATGCTTAAAATCACCACAGATCCCACATCAAACAGGAATTTAACATCAGAATAGCTTCTTATAGCATCCATGTAACTATTTGTTACATTATCTGCTTCATTAGAAAATATTTCAACATTTTTCTCTTCCATATTGAAGCTTTTTATTGTCTTCATCCCTTCCATCTGCTTAAGGGTCGATGAATAGATTTCCTTACTTGTATTTGATAGTCTTTCACCGCTTTTACTTGCTGCTTGCGTCCTTTTTTTAAGTAAAAGGAGTAATGCAATGCCTATTACAAAAATAAGTCCGGTGATGACTCCTGAAATTTTTAAGGCAAATACAATATAAACTGATAAAACAATTGAACTGGCGACTAAAGAGATGAAAAAACTGGTTCCAGTGGTTATCCTTTCTATTTCATAGGTTAGTGCATGGGCAAAATCAGAAGATTTTTTACCTGTAAAAAAGAGCCAGTTAGAATTTGTGATTGCTGCAAACAGGCCTTTTCTTATATGGGCTGCAAATTCATATTCAATTTCAGAAGTTTTCAGTCTCTGTAATCTATAAAACAGTGCATTTAAGCTTATAATTGCCACATATATTATAAGCACCATGGCTAATGAAGGTTTAATTCCAATATATGAAAAAATCGATGCAATAGAGCCAGCGATTTGACCTAATGCACCCTGCTGAACGTCTAAACCAACAAGTTGGAGTAGAGGAACAAGCAAAAGAAGACCAATACCCTCAGTTAAACTGATGAAAACCATCAAAGCCAGTGCCAGAGCAAGATTTTTAGATCTAAAACCAAGTAATGCTTTGATGTATTCTGTGAAATTTTCATTTGAATTGATCATTCTGGAGAACATAAAAATCTACTTTGTGACATTAATCACAAATCCCTTTTTTATAATTATTCTACTCACATCTCTATTATTTTGATTATTTTAGACATTTAAATTTGTTTAAATAATAATTTTGCCAGAAAAAATATGCTGAAATCTGATAATTATAAATAACCCCTCAAAATAGATAAAATTAAATTTTAGAATATAAATTATTAAAATTTGGTTGTCAATAATATTTTTAACGATTTAAATGCTTCAATATTGATTATAAATACTTTTTTGGTTTTTTAAAAACTTAAACAGATTATTATCATTTTATAGATTAATATTAATGAATTAAGATACCAGTAAAGGTTAAATAATAGATTTTAATAGAATATTAATCACTTTAAAATATTAATCCATATATAAAGCTGTGAAAATATTCACATTAAAATATAAGTGTCATTTAAAATGTATTCACAAATATTTGGATTATTTATTTCGTGAATTTCTTCACAATAATTTAATATATATTTTTGAATATGAATAATTGAGAAATAAGATTCTAAGGCATAATGGGCGAATAAAATGAATAAAAATATGAATTAGGGGGTGAAAGAAGAATGATTAAATATAAAAACAATAATATATTCCTGATTTTACTTATTTTAATAATTATGGCAACTGTATTCAGCATTGATGATGTTTCAGCCGCTCCTAATCAAATTTATGTAAACAATGACACAGGAAATGACACCTGGGACGGAGAAAGTCCAACATGGAACGGTACAAGCGGACCCAAATTAAGTATTAAAAACGCTACAGGAACAGTATCCACTAATGGAGTAGTAAACGTCGCTAATGGTATTTATACTGGGACGAATAACCAAAATATTACCATAAACAGGAATATGACAATACAAGGCCAAAGCTCAACAGGAACTATAATAGATGCTGAAGGCCTAAATAGAATTTTTATAGTTAACAGCGGAATAAACTTTATCTTAAATGATCTAACTATCCGGAATGGAACAGCAACAAACAGTAACGGTGGTGCAATCCAAAATAATGGAGGCACATTAACCGTAAATAGATGTGTTTTCACAAATAACAAGGCTATCAGGACAACGGGCAATACTGATGTATTTGGTGGTGCTATTTATAGCACAGGAACTTTAACCGTGACAAACAGCATATTCACAAGCAATACTGCAGTATCTGGCTCAAATAATGAAGGGTATGGTGGAGCTATTTACAATACAGGTTCTTCAACCATAACCGGAAGTAATTTCACAAATAACAGTGTTAATAGTGCTAGTGGAACTCGAACTGATGATGGTGGTGCTATTTACGTTACAAATACTTTAAATGTAACTAACTGTACATTTACAGGTAATAATGCACGTGATGGAGGAGCTATTTGGAGCAGCAGAACCTTGAATATCACAGGTAGTAATTTTGTTACAAATACTGCAATACGTAATGGAGGAGCTATTTGGAGTGGAAGCTCTTTAAGTGGTGTTACTTTAAATGTTACAGGCAGTAATTTTTTATCTAACACTGCAACTACTAATGGAGGAGCCATTCATAATAATGCTGGTAATGCGGAAATCCACTTTAACAGAATAATTGGAAATTCACCCAGTGGTAATCAAATACGCCGTAGTGGTGGAAATGTAAACATCATAAATAACTGGTGGGGAGATAATGCAGGTTCAACTGGAAAAACATCAGGCACTGTTACTGCCACCACATGGCTAGTTTTAACTATAACCTCTTCACAATCATGGATTCCAACATCCGGTACTTCTACAATCACTGCAGATTTAAATCATTTAAATAATGGAAATCTAGCTACTGGAGGTTCTGTCCCTAATGGAATACCCGTAACATTCACCTGTACTCTGGGTTCAGTTAACCCGTTTGATGCATATACAATTAATGGAATAGCAACAACAACATTTACAGGTTTTAATTCCGGTATTGCAACAGTGAATGCCACAGTCGATGGCGTAAATGTAAGTACTAATATCACCGTTGGAACCGATATTTACGTTTCACCAACCGGTAACGACACCACAGGTGATGGAAGCCAGGGCAATCCATACAAAACCATTGCAAAAGGTATTTCAATGGTTTCTCCAGGAGGCACAGTTCACGTTGCAAATGGAACATATACAGGAACCGGTAATGTTAATTTAACCATTAACAAAAACGTTACTATCAATGGGGAGAGCAGAGATTCCGCTATTATCGATCGCCAAAATCTTAACAGGATATTCATCATTTCAAGCGGATATAATATTACTTTAACAAATTTAACACTCAGAAACGGACTTGCAAGTAACAGTAACGGTGGTGCAATTCAGAATAATGGGGGCACATTAACAATAAATAACTGTGCACTCACAAACAACAGAGCAAGTAGAACTGCTGATAGTACTGCTGTTTATGGTGGCGCTATTTACAATACAGGTACCTTGACAATAAATAACAGCATTTTCACAGGTAACACTGTAACATCTGGTTCATTAAATGATGCTTTTGGTGGCGCTATTTACAGTACTGGTAGCATAACAATAACTGGCAGCACATTTTCAGGTAACAACGCAACCAGTTCCAGTGGAACTGCAAACGATGACGGTGGTGCTATCTACACCAATGGTAATTTGAATATAGATAATAGCTCTTTTACAAACAATACAGCAGGTCAAGATGGTGGAGCAATTTACAGCAACAGTAATTTAAGCATAAATAACAGCTCTTTTACAAGTAATGCTGGAGGTATGACCAATAATGGTGCTGGTGGTGCTATATGTATTGGAGACGGCAGCATTCTTGGAATGAACCTTACCATAACTAATTCTACATTTACAGGCAACAGCGGACAGCACGGGGGTGCATTATGGACCAATGCAGGTAGTTCTAGTAATCCTGCAGTTATCACCAATACAACTTTTACAGGCAACACCGGAACATATGGAGGAGCCATCCGTAACTGGGGTATTTTAAATATAACCAAATCAAGTTTCACCGGTAACAGCGGTACTGAAGGCGGAGCCATTAATAATTATAACAGCGGTAGGGCTGTTTTAACAGTGACAGAATCTAATTTAATAGATAACACCGCAACTACAGGTGGTGCTCTTTATAATGATGGTGGTACTGCTGAAATTCACTTCAACAGAATAATTGGAAATACAGGGACTGACGTGTACAGATCTGCAGGAACATTAAACGCGCAAAACAACTGGTGGGGTAACAATTACCAGGGAAGCAGCCCGCTTGCAGCTGGAAGGGTAAACAGCGGTGCAAATGCTGCAACATGGCTTGTTTTAAGCATTGCAGCTTCACCTAATACAATTCTTGTTGGCGGAACTTCAACCGTTACAGCTGATTTAACTCATGATCAAAATGGGAATTATTATAATCCAGCTTCTGGTCAAGTGCCTGATAGCATTCCAATAAACTTTGGAGGTACTTTAGGATCCTTAAATCCTGCAAGCAGCACCATAATAAACGGTATTTCAACCAGTACTTTCACTGCCGGAATTGTCCCTGGTACTGCAACTGTTAGTGCCACTGTTGACAGCCAAACCGTAAATACTCAAATCATAATCAGCCCTAAAGCTGTTTTAACAATAACTAACACAGCAAACAATAGCAACATGAATGTTGGTCAAACTGGTATTTTTACAGTAACTGTAATCAATAATGGACCTAATACAGCTACAAACATTAAAATAAACGATATACTCCCCGATGGATTTACAGCAGATACACATGGAACAGGAAGTTATGATGGAAATGTCTGGACTATCCCTAGCTTAGCTAGTGGATCATCAGCTATTTTAACCTTTACAGGCGTATTAACACCTGCAATGGCAGGGACAACCATAACCAATCATGCAACTGCCACATGGAATGAATATCCATCAACAGTAACTATACCTGACTCATCCATTTACGTAAAAAAAGCTGCGACAAGCATCACAATCACCCCTAGCAACGCAACACCAAACGTGGGGCAGCAGTTCTATTACACCATTACTGTAACTAACAATGGTGACGACGATGCCACTGATGTGAATGTATCTAACAATTTACCTGCCGGTTTAACCTTGAATGGTTATACAGCCAGTCAAGGAACATTTATGAATGGAGAATGGAATGTTGGAACACTCACTAAAGGAAGCAGTGCCACTTTAATTGTCTATGTAACACCACAAAGCAGTATTGCAGGTCAAGATATGATATTAACCGCGACAAAAACACAAAATGAATATCCTCAAACCACAACTGTTTCATCCACTATACATGTAAAAAAAGCTGATGTTGCTTTAAGCCAGACTGGGAATTATTCAGGAAATAAAGTGACTTTTGTAGTTACTGCTAATAATAACGGTCCTGATAATGCTACAGGATTAGTTATAACCAATCCAATACCTGTAGTCTTAACTGGAGTCACTGTGACACCTTCCATAGGTGATTATGACCCATTAACAGGTATCTGGACAATAGGAACATTAAATAACGGAGAAAGTGCAACTTTAACCATAACTGGAAATGCAACACTTCAATCAACTATTAACAATACCGCTACACGAACTGCACAAGATGAATACAACAGCCAAAATATTACAAGTAAATTTAGCATCTATGTACCATGTGTGGATATTTCTGTTTATAACACTCCTTGGTACTACCTTTCACTTGAGAAAAAATATCAAGACACATATGTTTATGGTAATGTACCAGTTTTCATGTTAACTGCATGGAATTCAGCATCATATGATGAAGCTACAGGAGTTATTTTACAATATATTATTCCAAATGGATTCCAATACGTTACATCTAATACTGGAGGATTAGGTTCAATTTCCTATACTTACGATAGCTTAAATCAGCAAGGTATTTTAACATGGAACATCGGATACATGCCAAAAGGAGGCATAGCAACCGCCTATATATATTTAAAGGTTGTAGCAGTAGGAAACAAAACAGCAAACCTTACAACAACAGCAAACCTTTTACATGTAGATCAAACCGATATAAAATCAAGCAACGACCAAAATGTAAAATATGCAATAATCACACCAGCATCAGCAGATATCCAAGTAAACCAAACCTACACAACATATACAGAAAACAACAAGCAATATGTGACCTATACAATAACCGTGACTAATAATGGGCCAAGTAACGCTACAGGAGTGCAAATAACTGATAAACTACCTTCAGGAGTACAATGGGTTTCAGATAATTCAGCAGGATCATATAATCATAATACCACAGGTACTGGAGCTGGAATATGGACCATAGGCAACTTAAGCTCCGAAGAAAGTAAAACACTTATAATTACAGCAGAAATCACAGGAACAGGAACAATAATCAACACAGCAACAAAAACAACCCAAGCAGAAAATGACTGGAACTACAACAACAACGCACAAACAACATACCTCACTATCTCAGGAAATTACAATAAATCTGTGGATATTTCTGTTTATAACACTCCTTGGTACTACCTTTCACTTGAGAAAAAATATCAAGACACATATGTTTATGGTAATGTACCAGTTTTCATGTTAACTGCATGGAATTCAGCATCATATGATGAAGCTACAGGAGTTATTTTACAATATATTATTCCAAATGGATTCCAATACGTTACATCTAATACTGGAGGATTAGGTTCAATTTCCTATACTTACGATAGCTTAAATCAGCAAGGTATTTTAACATGGAACATCGGATACATGCCAAAAGGAGGCATAGCAACCGCCTATATATATTTAAAGGTTGTAGCAGTAGGAAACAAAACAGCAAACCTTACAACAACAGCAAACCTTTTACATGTAGATCAAACCGATATAAAATCAAGCAACGACCAAAATGTAAAATATGCAATAATCACACCAGCATCAGCAGATATCCAAGTAAACCAAACCTACACAACATATACAGAAAACAACAAGCAATATGTGACCTATACAATAACCGTGACTAATAATGGGCCAAGTAACGCTACAGGAGTGCAAATAACTGATAAACTACCTTCAGGAGTACAATGGGTTTCAGATAATTCAGCAGGATCATATAATCATAATACCACAGGTACTGGAGCTGGAATATGGACCATAGGCAACTTAAGCTCCGAAGAAAGTAAAACACTTATAATTACAGCAGAAATCACAGGAACAGGAACAATAATCAACACAGCAACAAAAACAACCCAAGCAGAAAATGACTGGAACTACAACAACAACGCACAAACAACATACCTCATTCGAGAGGTTATTTAACTTCTTTTTTCAAATAGTAAATCTTTTATATAACAGAAAATTAACTAACATAAACAAAAAGAGGTGTAATAATGGAAGATAAACAGAAACAGTTATATAAAAAACCAAAAATTGAAATTTATGGTAATTTAAAAAAAATTACAAATAAAACTGAGGGACCACCAGATGGTTACAACACATTTGGAACATCTTAATTAAATTATTGATTTTATATTTTTACTAATATTAAAAATAGAATTAGCTCTTAATCTGATTATAATTACATTTTAGCCATAAATACAAAAAAGCAACCAACCAAATATTATATGTTATCTGCCAAATATCTTTTAAGCTCTTTTCTTCAGTTGTAGAACTATATTTGTAATATTGATCTTTAATAATATCTAAATTAACATAATCATTTATAACCTCATTATTCTCATAAAAAATTTCAACTAATAGATCTTTTTCAAATAATAAGTTTCTTTCAAGTACTGGACCAAAAAGTTTTTTTGATGGACGCCACTGGATCTTACGAGGCAAAATATCATTTAAAGCTATTCTCTGGATATATCTATCCCATCCATATCTATACTTCATATTATTTGGTATTGAATAACAAAATTCGACTAATCTTTTATCAAAAAAAGGATATCTTGGTTCTATTTGGTAAGCTGAAGCTATTCGATCTTGCATCTCCATAGTATATTGGTGAGATATTCTATTAATTACAAAGTAATGATATTGTCTAGCAGTTTTAGTTTTTGATAAAATTAAACTTGCTTTAAAACTTTTTAAATAATCAATACCTCCTAATTTATTTTCAAAATCTATATTTAAAATACTATTTTCATTAGATTTTACTTTAAATATTGAATTCAATTTTTTTCCAAAATTCTTTATTTTATAGGGTATTAAAAATAAAAATACTTCATAATAAAATAATTTAGAAATGCTTTTTTTACTATGTTCTGAGGAACCTCTAATTTCCCTCATTAATTTTTTTAATTGTAAACTAAGTGCAAGCTCTCGAATATAATTATTTCCATGAGAAACAATTTCATCACCACCACTTCCTCCTAAAAGGACACGTATTTTATTTTTTTCCATTTTTTTGTACATATCCCATAAAATAGCTATATTAGGAGTAAAAAATGGCTGATCTTGATGCCATAATATAGTCTCGAAATTCTCAAAAGGATTTATTTTATCGCCTGAAGTAAAGTTATTATTAATATTTCCAATATTTAAAACTTCTTTAATATAATCGCGTTCATCAACTTGAGGAAAGTCATCGAAAACCATTGAAAATGTGTTTATCCTGGTAAAACCATAATCATTTTCGGTTAAAATTTTTTTAGCCATACATACAACTGAAGAAGAGTCTAACCCCCCACTTAATTCAAATCCAAGAGGATATGCACTTCTCATGCGGCATTTTATTGCATCAGTGAATATCTTTTGGAAAGCTTTTATATATTCATCATCTGATTCCATAAATATTTTAGAATCAAAATTAAGCTCCCAATAATTTTTCTTTTTGTCAGAATCCGGGTTTATAATTAATGAATTAGCAGCTGTTAAACTGTATATTCCATCATAAAAAGTAAATTTTTTATCTGTTATGACTGTCATTAAATGAAAAGCCACTTTCAAGTCATTAACTTGATTAGGAACCCCTTGAACACAAAATAACGCCTTAATCTCCGTCCCAAAAACAAACATCTCATCATCTAAATAATAATAAAATGGCTTCACACCCATATGATCCCGGGCACAAAACAACTTCTCCTTATTTTTATCCCAGATTGCAAAGGCAAAATCTCCCAGTAAATGTTCAGGGCATTTCTCACCCCACTTCTCATATGATTTCAAAATGAAATAACTATCAGAAACATCTTCCTTATCTTCAATATCTAATTCTTTTGATAGCTCCTTACGGTTATCTATTCTTGCATCTGCTGTTATAACCAGTCCAGATTCTTCAAAGGGTAATTTCTCATGCAGAGATTCAGGGGTTGTCCACAGCATCTGATGACCCAAAGCAACTGATCCTTCACACCATGTGTCAGATCCATCAGGTCCACGATGAGATAACCGATCATTCATTTTTTTAATGAGTTCCGGGTCTACTTTTCGCCCATCTCTGTAAAAAATCCCTGTTATTGCACTCATTGTATCACTTAAGAACTGATTTCAGATAGTATAAAATTCGTTGATTATTCTCTAATTAATTTTTTGACTTTGTTTATTATAATCTCTGCCCTTGAAATCGCATTTTGAGCTTCTGTTTTTGAAATGGTTCCCGCAGTATCATAAACTGCTTGATGTCGTTTTCTACGCATTCTATCAAAATAAAGAACATCAGCTTCATCCAGAAATATTTCAGCAAAACTTATTGTTGCTAAATGAGAATTTCTACTTGAAGGTCGGTAGCCTTTTTTATAAATTAAAGCTCGAATACTTTGTAAAATAGAATTATATGCTATATTAAATGTCCAGTCATAATCATTATCTAAAACTGTTTTTGCAACTTCAAGATCCCTCTCTGCAAGTTTAATAGAGTCTTCAACCTGCTTGGGCGAACTTTTCAATTTCTTGATAAATCCTTCAGCTTCCAGCTTTCTAAGCATTTAAATCTCCAGTTATCTTTATTTTTGGTTCTTTTAAAACGTTTAAAACGAATGGATCTTCTTTATTTATCCTTTCTTTGAATTCATCCTCGCTGAATAAAACATAATTTATTTCTCTTGATAATTTTTTTTCAAGTTTTAACATTTCCTTTATTATTTTATCCTCATCAACTTCTCCAACCAAAAAAACATCAATATCGCTTTCTGCATCTGCCTTTCCTGAAGCAAAAGAGCCATATATAAAAGCCAATCTTATATTCCCTATTTTGCTTAAATCTTTGTTTATAACCTTTGCTGCACCTTCAGTTTTTAGTATAATACTTTTTAATTCTTCATATATGTGAAAATCTCTATTTACAGAATAATATTTCATATTTCCTTCTTTTTTACTTTTTAAAAGCCCAATTTGTTCCAGGTTTGATAATTCTCTTCTAACTGCATTGATATTTTCGTTTATACTCCTTGAAATTTCTCTTACAAACATCTCTTTTTGGGGATTTATCATGAAAAGAGTTAAAATTTTAACCCTCGTTTTTGAAGTGAATATCCTCTCCAACATGAATAAAAATTGTATTCAATTGTATAAATATTTTATTCAATTAATCATACTCGTAAGCACTTCAATTTTATTTACTTCAAGCTATTGAATTATTCCTAACTTTAAATCATCTTCAATAAGGTTTACCATGTCTGGGAGATCTTTAAATGAATGCGCTATTTCTAAACGGCTAATAATGGTATTTTTAATTAAATTGGCACATTGAATTAAATTTTTTGCCTGATCTTTATGATCCTGCATAACTCTGTTGGCAGTTGAATGCCTGATTAAGTTAATTACACTCTCTTGTGACTTAAAATTAGATATTCTGGTTTTTTCACCTTCTTCAAGGATATAAATCCTTTTTAATTCAACAGGCTCTGGGGAAAACCCCTTAGAAGCATCACAAAAAATTTTCCCTGCATAAGTTCTGATAGGTGTTAAAATATTTGTATCGTCCTTTATATGTATATAAGAATCATCTGATAACCGTACATGAGGATAACCAGGGTGTATAATTGGTAATCCTTCTCTATCAAATCCAACAGCCAGAATATCATCAGTTATCAGAGGATAACCTTTTTTATATAAATTTATGGCAGTTGTTGACTTTCCAAGTCCTCTATACCCCAGAAAAGCAATTGCACTGTTATTTACCTTAATTGAACTTCCGTGGAGCACTAAAAAACCCCTCTGATAAAGTAAAATAGACATTACAGGTCCCAACAAAAATGGGATTATGCTGGTTTCTTTAGTATAATCAAAATTAGATGATGTATCGACAATTATTTGGTTTCCATCACTTATCTTAACCTTCCCAATTCCATCCCACCAGAGATATACATTTTTTCCATCTACAAAATAGTTGGGACTATCTATATCTTTAAATGGAAGTACATCAACTTTATTTAAACCAATCTGAACATGAAATTTATTTTCACTGTCTTTTTCAATCATTCCTGGAAGTTCAATCTCTGAGGAAATATTTAATCCAAATGCACTGTAATGAAACATATATCATCCTCTTATTTGATATAATTAATTTCTATAATGGTTTTTATTAATTGGTTCTAATTTATAAAATATTTTTTTTATTTTAAATATTTAACAAAACAAGATATCACTAGACAAATATAATCCTGTATGAAATTCAATAATTCATCATTTTTATTAGATTTTGATTAACTTTTAATTCTATTTGTAAAAAAATCCATGTAATTGCACTCATTGTATCACTGAAATGAAATGATTTCATTAAATGAAATTATAAACTTATTTTAAAGTTAAATATTTTAACACGATAATTGTCTTCAATTGTATAAAATAATTTATTCAATCCATTTTCAGCAGTTCTATCGATATTAATTTTTGATAGTTAGTGATGGCATTTATACCCTGCCGTTTATATATATGATGTGATTTATAATATAACATGAAGAATGAAAATAGACGAACTGTAAAAATTGGCAGTTGTATCATTCATTATCGGCAAGCACCAAGAGGATGGGCCATTTTAGTATTGCCAGAACAGTTTAAAGTTGATAATTATTATCACGGGGTCCACATACATCCAGACAGAAAAGAAAATCCAATTAGCGACCCTGAAATCATCTTTAACATCATATTCAATCATATAACCAGAGAAGGAAGGTTAATTGAAGAAAAAATTAGGAAAGAATTGGGATTGTGATGTCAAAATTTATTAATTTGATTAAAATTTTATAAGGAGCCATTGTCATGATATTAAAACTTATTAAAGAAAGAAAAGGGAGTGAATTTGTTAAAGAAATGGAAGAGACCTATAGATCAATTGAAGATCTTAATAGATTAATCCAAAAACATCCAAAAAATGTTTTATATCCCCTTGATTTAGATGACTGGATGTACTATTTAGAGCATCCAGATGATATTATAAAGACCACAGATGTCATATTCCTTAAGGATCTTGATCTTAAAATGTCAGATCTCAAATTATTAGATATAATTAAAAAAGAGAATCCATCTTCAATAAGGAACCTCTCCAGCTTGGTAAAAAAGGATATAAAAACAGTTCAACCGAAAGTTAAAAGATTGGCAGAAGAAGGATTGGTTAAATTTGAGCACGGTCCTAAAAATGCTAAAAAACCGGTAGTCAATTTTAATAAAATAGAAATAGAAATATGAAATCATTTTGGCGGAGAATAATATGAAACAAAATCATTAAACCAAAAAAATATTGAAATTTCTTCATAATATAATTGTAAAAATTGAAATTAATTCTGTGAAAGCGGGGGAAATATATGAATTTAGAAGACTATAATCGGAGTTTATCTAAGGAAAAAAATAAGAGGAAACTCTTAAAAGAGGTCGATAAATTAAGAAAGAAAATGAAGTAAGTATATCCTCAGCTTATTAGATGAATAGAAATAATTACAAAAGCTGAATAAAAAATGTATTCAATTGCATAAATGAATTTATTCAGTTCTCTTATACTTTTATCCCATATCCATTATTGGTGTATATTGGGTTTCTGATTCACCAAGAATTATTCCACCATCTTTCTCCAACCATGCATGAGCTTCAAATTCCTCATCATTTTTAGAAACACCTATCTTAATACTTGATGAATAATTATACCTTGCAAGCAGAATCTGCGCTGCAATGGCACGAGTGAGGCATGTTGCCCCTGGAGTATAGATACTCATCACCCTGATTGCCCAGGTCAGCTTTTCTATGGAAATTTCTGACATCATATCCTCAGAAACATCAGTTAATCTACGGGTGATTTTCTGTATAAATGAAAAAGGAAGTATCCAGAGCATTATCCTTACAGTTAAAAGTAGGAAAAATGCTTTGATTAAAATGAATTTTTCTGTAGAGTTTAATTTCAAAAAAGTTTTAATTTTACTCATCACTTACCTCTATTAATCCCTTATCCAATAGTTCAGAAAGCAAATCCATTAAATCTGCTTCACATTCTTCTCTACCCACATCAAATTCGCCCATTATTAAATCACAGATTTCATCAACTCTCTTCGGCTTCTGAATCTGATTCCAGATAAAAGCCCCAACAGGATTCAATCCATAGTAAACCCCATCCTTCATGCTTAAAATTACTACTTCGTCTTCCACATCGCAGTGAACCGCTTCTTTAGTTACTGAAATCATCGAAGAGCCTGATAATTCTCCCATAATTAGTATCTCCATTGAATAATTATATTTCTAATATATTTAGATTCTATTGTATTTAAATCTAAATTAAACTATTCAGATATAGAATTTTAGTATTAATCAATTATATATAGATTATAAACAAATTAATTAAAATATCTTTTACTATATTTTTCATAGAATATCAATGAAAAAATGCAAATGATTTCTTGAGGCCCAATAATGAAGCAGTTACAAAATAGAGATATCATACTGATAATTTTGCTGGCGGTTATTTCTCTAACATGCATTTTGATTTCACCCCTAAACACATTTCCCCTAAGAATTATCCCATGCGTCTTAATTCTGTTTATTTTACCCGGATATTCATTATTAACTGCTTTATACCCTACTAAAGAGAATTTCACATTTAAAAAACGCTTATTAGTAAGTATAATTTTAAGTATGGTTATTACTTTACTATTTAGCCTGATAACTGTTTATTTCGGATTTAAAATGCCATATACTTCATTTTTATCATTATTGGTAGCTGTAACTTTTCTAGTGTTAATTATTGCCTATAGAAGGAGAAAAAATATTGATAAAAAAGAATTTGAGAGATATGTGATCTGTGAAAAATGTCACGGTTACTACAGACTTAAAAGAGACGAATTTCCAGAAGATTTTGAACATTGCCAGTGTGGCGGTGATTTAAAATACAGTGAATCCAGCTATATTAAACCAGAAAAAATAGAAAAAAATTTAAAAACTTCTGGTTTGGGTAAATCCAGTCGATTAAAACAATTTAAAATTAAATCTCCTGAATCTGAATATAAAGATGTTCTGCTTGTGATAATTCTCACAGCTTTAAGTATGATTGCTGTAAGCAGCTCATCCCTGGATAATTCAATTATAAGATTGACTCTTGTGGCTGTATTGGCCTTTTTCTTACCTGGCTATTCATTATCTGTGATTATATTTCCTTTAAGTAGAAATATTAATAGAATCAAACGCTTTTTTTATAGCATAATCTTCAGTTTACTTATTATTATTCCATTTTGTAGTTTAAGCCTTAAAACAGAACCAGTTGTCTCTATTATGGCTTTATCCATTATCACCGTTTCAATGATAATGTTTTCATTCATATACAGGTTCAGATCATCTAAAGAATTAAATAAGGTTTTTGAAGATGATCCTGGATTATCCTACAAATTTGATTCTAAAAAACTCTCTAAAAAAGTTTTTTTACAAGAAGATCTGTTATTCATATTTTTAGCAACAATTTTATGTGTGATATTTGTAACAATACCAAAATTAAATGAGACTCCCATAAGGATCATTCTCGGTCTTCTTTTTATACTATTTTTGCCGGGTTATTCTTTGATAGCTGCATTATTCCCAAGAAAGGATGATTTAGATGGAATTGAGCGTTTAGCTTTGAGTTTTGGGCTTAGTATTGCGGTTACCCCATTAATCGGTTTATTATTGAATTATACCCCATTTGGAATTAGATTGACGCCCATCCTCCTATCCTTATCCATCTTTACAGTTGCAATGATTACAATCGCATTCATGAGAAGGTTAAGGATTGTTGAGGAGGAAAGATTCTCAGTTAAGTTTAAAAATCATTTGAATAGGATATATAAAGAATTTAATAAGGAATCAGGCAGGGATAGAGTTCTATCAATCATACTGGTTCTTTCTATAGTTTTAGCAATCTCAATGACCATTTATGTCATTGTAACACCCAAACAGGGTGAAAAATTCACTGAATTTTATATTCTCGGCCCTAAGGGTAAGGCCAGTGATTATCCAACTAATTTAACTGTTGGTCAGACTGGAACTGTTAATATAGGGATTGTTAATCATGAATATGCCAAAGTAGACTACAAGTTAGTGGTCAAACTTAACAATCAAACAATAAATGAGAAGAATATTACTCTATCTAACAATGGTAAATGGGAGAATCAGTATAATTTCACTGCCACAAGATCAGGGGAAAAACAGAAACTGGAATTTTTATTATACAAGCTCCCTGATAAAGAAAAAGTTTATAGATCCCTTCATTTATGGTTAAATATTGGATAAAACCCAGAATATATTGTGATTAATTAAAATAATATTAATATTGAATATAAAAACAATTTGAAATCAGTTATTACAAATATAATAAAGTAACATGCTTAGTTACACCCATAAACGTGAAATCAGTCACATATCAAAGAGTAAATAACAAAATTTATATATCTTAAGCAGAATAACATAGCTTTGGAGGAATTTAATATATGATCTCAACTGTAACAACTACTACAACAACAGTGACTACTACTCAAGTTATGGCATACAGTATTATAGCAGTTATCTCATTAATAGCATTTTTAGCCATCAAAGAGATTTTGAGTTCAGAAGCAGACAAAAGTGAACGAATGAAATCATTTGTTAGGGGTTCCAATATCGCAATAGTGCCATTATTGCTTGTATTTACAGCCATTGTGGCTTATAAAGTGATAACAGTAATTTAGGGAGAGTATTAGTAATGCAACAGAATATGATTATAGGGGCTATTGTTCTTATAGCTGTAATAGTTATGGGTGTCTTTGCCCTGATAACATTTGATAATACTCAAGTTCAGGTTACTGCTGCAGGAGATCAGGCCACTAAGCTTGCTCTCTATAATAATGGAACCACATGGCTACATATGGATTTGGTAATGGAGAATGTAACCCTTAAAAATGGAACTGTAAAGACGTTCTATTCAGAACTTTACTTAAAACCTGAAAATGGAACAGTGACAATTGACTTAAGCCAGCTTGCTGGATATGGAAACGAAAAACTTCCAGCAGGAACCACCATACGAATATTAGCATGGAAAGGACTTTTAAGCACAACTCCTGGAGGTACTGGTGACCTGAACCTTGAAATGCAGGGCTGGTCCAACACACAGTTACCAGGAGCAGACGATGCTAAACTGCAGATATTCTTTGCAGGAATACCAATAAAACAATTACCAAAAAATATAACTGATAACCTGATATTCACTGCAGATGACATAAATAAAGTCCATCAGCTACAGGGATTCATCGATGATGAAGAAAACGAACCTATCTTCGAAGAAGAAATTCTAACAGTCGACCAGAACGGAAAAGTAACATTAACAATAGTAACAGCTCCAGAACTATGCCAGAGAATAGCGCACTTAATTTGAGTATAAATATCCTCACTTCTTTCTTTTTTTTGGTGATAATTAATGGAAAATAAGATCATAATACCGATAATAGCCGCATTTATTCTAATTTCAGCATTTACAGTTTACGAGATGGCACAGGGAAATGTAGAAGAGATCGTATTTGATAAATTAACCTACAATTACACTTCACATATATGGATACCCCCAAACTCTGCAAAAGGAGGTTCTTTAGGTGGTTATTATAAGATACATGGTGTGGGACCTGATTTTAAATTCCAGATTAAACTTCCTGGCGCTGAAAATGCAGAGAGCCCCCTTGATTATACAAGTGATGGATTGAATGGTACTGGAAGATTGACAAGTATAGAAGTTACCCCAAATACAATTAAGGCGCTTATATCAGGTGATTTAAGGAAAGCAATGTTTGAAACAAAGTATTCAGGTAATTTTAATATGACATGCGCCGCCTGGACAGGAAAGGGTGCTTTTTCCAGTGAAAATGGCACAATTCCCGGTACATTCAAAATAGATGGCCCTATGACTGACTGGGAAGGAACATTCAATTTAATAAATAAAGATAGAATTATTTTAACGATGGATTACATTTATTATCCAAATGGCCAAAAGAACAAAGCTAAAAAATTAAACGATACCATATACATGTAAAAAAAATTGAGACCAATTATGGTCTTGAAGGTGTAAATATCCATGGATAAAACAGGAACTCAAATATCTGAATCCCAAAAGCAGTATTCAACTGATATTTCCAGGCGAAATGGTGATGACCTGCTTGAAATTGGGAATAACTATCTTGAATCAGATAAGGTTATTGATGCAGCCAGATATTATGAAAATGCTTTAAAAATATATAATATAGATAAAGACTTAATTGGGGAAGGTTACGCATTATTAGGACTTGCCATTATCCATGAAAAACTTGGCATACATGAAAAAGCAGTTGAATATTATAAACTATCTCTCAAAAAATTCAGGGTATCTAAAGATAGTGAAAAAGCAAAAAAAGTGTCTAAACTTCTTGCAAATCTTCTATTAATTATAGGTGATGGAAAAGCAGAGGCAGATGATTATGATAAAGCAAGAAAATACTATAAAGAATCAGTTAAGTACTATGAAAGATCTGGTGACTTTTTAGGGGAAGGTTATGCTCTTACAGGGCTTGGAACAATTTATGAAAAGTTTAATGACTTTGCTGAATCAAGGACGCATTATGAAAAAGCCCTGAATAAATTCAAAAAAGCTAAAGACTATGAAAGAGCAGGGATCGTTTCAAAACTTATTGCCAGTACTTATGAAGCCCATGAAGCCCTGGAAGATGCTTTAATTGATTATAGTAGATCCCTCGAATTATTCAAAAAAATTAGAGATATTGACAGGGAAACAGAAATACAAAAATCCATCAGTTCCATTAAAGATAAGCGATCCATTGTAAGAATAAATAAGAAACAGATAGTGTTTCTATCTTTTTATTTAATTCTAATCTGCATTGCTGAACTTGTTACAACATATAACAGCATGGAAGCGGGTCTCATTATTCATGTGTCAGTACTTGTAATGCTTTTAATCCATGGAGCACTGGAAATGGAAAGATCTTATAATTTTTCTTATTTATTATTATCAATGATGGCTGTGCCCATGATCAGGATAGTTGGACTAACAATACCCATTATGCATACCCCGGCTCTCTACTGGTTCCCCATAATTTCAATTCCCCTTTTTGCAGCTACATTTACCATAGCAAGGATTCAAAAAATAAGCAGACGGAATCTGGGTTTAACATTTGGTAATATTCCCGTCCAGCTGGGTATTGCGCTTAGTGGGCTATTTCTTGGGTTTATAGAATACCAGATCTTGCAACCAAAACCACTTATATCCGTTTTCAGTATTGAATCCGTTTTGGTTGCAGGTTTTATATTGTTAATTTCAACAGGGTTAGCAGAGGAACTATTATTCAGGGGAATAATCCAGAAGAATGCCGAAAATGTTTTTGGTAATTTATTTGGATTATTATACTCGTCATTGTTGTTTACATTCATGCACATTGGCTGGAATTCTGTTTATGACTGGATATTTGTATTCTGTGTCGCTATGTTCTATGGATATGTATTCCAGAGGACAAGGAGTTTATTTGGAGTAACCCTATCTCACGGAATTTCCAATTCTGTATTGTTTCTTATAATGCCCTTTTTCGTGTTTTAATCAATATCATAAATAAAAGAGCATCAAATAAGAAATAAAACTACTTAAACCATTAATGTGAAGATTTACTGTTTAATTATGTATATACATTCAGTTTATCTAAAAAAAATTTGAATTATTTAACAGAGATTTGCAAATAAACATCTATCTTGAATATTAAATAGATAAAAAACAAAAATGTTTATAAACTAGTCTATTAAACAAAAATTAGGTATAAAAATAGATGAATCATAATTATAAATCCTCAATTAATAAAAAATCAATCTGGTAATACAATGACCACAATAACAGCCATACTGCCTGCATATAATGAAGAATTAAGTATCGGTAGCATGGTAATTGCTTGTAAAAAATATGTAGACAGAGTACTGGTTATTGATGACGGAAGTATTGATAATACTGTTGAAATAGCTCAACTTGCAGGAGCTGAGGTAATAGTCCAGGAGACTAATAAAGGTAAAGGTGCAGCATTAAAAACTGGCTTTAAATCTGCTAAAGACTCAGATATAATAGTAACACTGGATTCTGATGGTCAGCATAATCCCGGAGATATACCAAAAATTGTAGCTCCCATTATCAATGGAGAAGCAGACATTGTAAATGGAAGCCGTTATATAAATGGAAACGGCAAAAACACACCTACATATAGACGTGTGGGTCAAAAAGTGCTTGACAAAGCAACAAACTTAAACAGCAATCTTAACATCACAGACAGCCAGAGTGGATTCCGGGCATTTGCGAGACATACTTTTCCTGTTTTCAGGTTCAAATCCACTGATTTCAGTATTGAAAGTGAAATGCTGGTTGATGCCGCAAATGCAGGTTTAAATATAAAAGAAGTGGAAATAGGAGTTCGTTATGATGTTGATGGCTCCACAAAAAACCCAATAACCCACGGCCTTGGAGTTTTAATGAAAATATTAAACGATATTGAATATAGAAGACCTTTATTTTATTTTACTATACCTGGAGCCGTGATTTGTGTAATGGGGATCACTTTAGGACTTATGTTCTTTGGAGATTATATATATGGCGGAAGTACAACACTTATACCTACGGTTCTTGCAATACTACTTACTTTAGGCGGTAGCTTTTTGGCTTTAACAGGTATGATTTTACATTCCATGTCTCGAATGATTAACAATTTTATCCCCAATTATAACCGGTCCTCTGATATTCATACTCCTAAAGCCGACGAACATTATATTAAACCCGAAAGCGTGCAAGATTCACTAAAAGCTAAAGAAAATAAACCTTTTTAGCAGAGAAATAATCTTATTCTATTTCATTATTCTAATGATATCTTAAACCCTTTAGATAAATCTTAACAGCATTAACTTTTAAATTAATTATGGCCTTTAAAGTATAATTATTTAATAAAAACTATGCTTAACCTCAAAATCTTAGATAATTGTTTTTAAATTTAATTAATTCATCACAATAAAAAGATCATACCTGTTTTAGATAAAAGCTAATTTTAATTATTTAGTTATTTAATTCATTATAATAAGTTTATTCAAATTTCACACATAAATAATAGCGTTTATTCTATTATATATTTCTATTATTTAATTATAAGTCTATTTGTTCACAATAAAAATTTTAAATATTGAAAAAACATTGATTTATTTCTTTAAGGAATGAATTTAGATTATTAATATTTTAATTGTTATTATTTAATCTTAAATATATCATAATTGTATATTTCTGTGAATAACGTCACAAATTTCACCACAAAGTTAATATGACTCCTTAATCAACTAGTATGTAGAAACTAACGTTTCAAAAAAAATTTTGTATATAAAAACTGTAAAGGGAGGTGAAAAAGTGCAAAAAAATATACAAAAAAAGTTACTGATGATTATAGCAATTCTCATTTTATCATTAGCAATTAGCGGAGCTGTTTCAGCAGAAGATGGAACCGAAAACAATCTAACAGAAAATGATACCCTGAACCAAACATTACCTGATCCTCGTATTGAACATAATGGAGTTATTGGGCCAACAGTTTATGCAACTATCCAGGATGCAATCAATGCTGCCCAGTCGGGCGATACCATATGGTTAGAAGACGGTGCAACATTTACTACTGGTCAAGTTTGGAGACCAGCTATAGTTCATGTAACTAAAAACTTATCCTTTAGAGTATTTAATGATGGTACGGCCACCATCAGTGGTACTAACACACGGCGTGCAATATATGTTGATTCAGGAGTTACAGCAAACTTTTATAACATAACCATAACTCAAGGACGCAGCTTAAATCCTTTACTTTATGATGGTGCTGGTATCTTCAATAATGGAGGTACAGTTAATCTTTATAATTGTATTTTAGACAATAATGATGGTTTATGGAGGGGTGGAGGTATATACAACAACCATGGAACTGTTAGAATTGAAAATACTATAATAAGAAATAACAATGTACCAGTTAGTGGTGGTGCCATATACAACAACCAGGGAACTGTAAATATTGTTAGTTCTACAATTACTGGTAATTCTGCCAGAAATGGTGGAGGTATCTACAATAATGATGGAACTGTCACCATTGAGAACTCAAATTTAAACAGCAATTCGGTTTCTGGAACAGGAACCAACAATGGCGGAGCCGTATACAATGATAACGGAGATCTTTTTATATACGGAAGCAACATCTTGAATAATGCTGCAAGCAATGAAGGAGGAGCAGTTTACGCTACAACAGGGACAACTAACACAATCCAATATAACAGAATTATTGGAAACAGTGATAGAGTACTGTATCGAGAAGGATTATCTAATATAGACGCCCGATTCAACTGGTGGGGTTCTAATACAGGCCCTACTAGTGGCATGTACCGTAATGCAAATGTTAGCCCTTATATAAGACTCACCATTAACCCTGTAGGACCAACTAACCTAATAAACACAGGAACCTACCTGATAACAGCAGAACTGTTCCGTGACTCTTCAGGAGGAGATCATAGTGGTGCTGCTTATCATGTGCCGGATGGACCGATAAGCTTTTCAATACTTCCTACAGTCTGGGGATCACTATCAAATGTGGATACAGTAATGACTAATGCCCATGCATATGCTACATTTAATGCTAACAGCGGGGCAAGACCTACCAATCCAGTAGTAGTACAGGCTTTAGTTGATAATGTTGCTGTAACTACAGCTTTTAACATACTTCCAGCAGCAGATATAGCCATAGCTAAAGAATTCAGGACCGATTACCAGAATTCCACAAGCACCACAACTACAGCCAATTACCATACTCCAATATGGGTTATGATTCATGTGACCAATAATGGTCCAGATTCAGTTGCAGATCTTCAGATAACCGATATTCTTCCAGCAGGTCTAACCTACCAGAATGTATATCATATCTCACACGATAATGGAACAACCTGGACTGGGACAGATATTTTCAATTCAGGTATTTGGACTATAGGTGACATGTCTAATGGAGCTGATTACTGGCTTGCTATACTTGCACAGGTCGATGGGCATAATGAGACCATTGAAAATGTTGCCAATAAAACACAGACTACATTTGACCATAATAGTACAAATGATGAGGGAAGAGCAACCTTAAATATTCCTCCAGCAGCAGATGTGTTTGTTAATACTACTCCAAGTAAAACCAAACTCACTGTTGGCGAAACAATGGTTGTAAGAGTTAAAGTTGGTAACAATGGACCTGATTCAGCTCAAAATGTAGTAGTAACCTACAAGATACCAGCAGGTATGGAGTTTGTCAGTTTAACTCATGAAGCAGGCTATCCTGCACCTACATATGACTCTGCAACCCGTACTGTAACCTGGAACCTCGGTGACCTTGGAGTTATCGATCCTTGGATGGATATTACACTAAGAGCTGTTGGTGCTGGTACTACAAGCAGTGATGCAAGTGTAATTTCAGATACTTATGATCCGGTTCCCTCAAACAATGTAGAAGCTGTTACCATAACTGTAGAACAGGCAAAAGCTAACGCTGCAACTGTGCCAATGCAACCAACAGGAATACCATTAGCAGGACTTGTATTAGCTGTACTTATGTTATCCGCAGGATTGTTTATGCAAAAAAGAAAATAATTTGGGATTAAAAATCCCCTTCTTTTGATTTTTAAATCAGCTTATTTTATAATATAAAAATAGATATTTTCAGTTTAACGATAATTTTTATTATTAATAGAATTAAAGACCGTTGAACGGGAAAAGTTAAATAAAATATTAAACAAGTAATTTTATTCTATTTAAAACCAGGCAGGTATAAAATATGGACTTTCGAATATTTATTCTAAGCTCGGGGAAATACAGCTCTCGAATCATAAATAATATGGCTAAAATGGGTTTTGGAGAGAATATTGTAGGAATACATGAAGTGGATGAAGATCTGCCTGAATTCATAGATAATATTGAAGAACACATACCTGAAAATCTTCCTGAGGCAGATTTAATAATCTCAATAGGACTATATGGGGATATTAATATGATAATTCCTGCTGTTGCAAGAAAAACAGGAGTAAAGTCAATTATTGTCCCTATTCATGACCCTAAACAGATCCCATATGGTCTGCAAAGGGAAATTGAAGAGGAAGTAGGAGACAAAAAGATTATCTTTCCCAAACCATTCTGCACCCTTAAACCAGTGGATGATAAGTATATTGATGCCTTTGCAGAGGTACTGGGAAAACCTGAAGTTGAAATTGAATCTGATAACCTTATTAAAAGCATTGAAGTTAAAAGAAGCGCCCCATGCGGTTCAACTTTTTTTGTAGCTGAAAAACTGATAAATACACCTGTAGATGGAGCTGAATTTGATGCTGGAATTCTTTATCATAATTATCCCTGTTTAGCCTCCATGGGTGTTGATAATCAAATAGGCGATACTTTGATGCATATTGCGGGTTATAAAATTAAAGAGGCTGTTAAAAAAGAGCTTGGTTTTGCTGCAAAATCTGCAGTGGTAGATGAGGAAATCTGTCAGGGTGGGGAAAACTGTGATTATATATGCAGGGATGTTTGTCCCACACTTAAAATAGGTGATAAAACCATAATCATAAAAGAAACAGGGAAAGTAAAAATCAATCCAGAAACCTGCGGATACTGTGAAATATGTGTCCAGAAATGTCCATTTAAAGCTATTGAGATTAAGGATAATATTAAATTAAACTATGATAATAAATAAGTAATATGGCAACAAAGTGAATAAAATGAAAGGAAAAGTGGTATTTATAGGGGCAGGGCCCGGCGACCCTGAACTTCTAACAATTAAAGGTCAAAAAGCAATAAAAAACGCTGATATAATTATTTATGCAGGTTCACTTGTAAACAAAGAAATATTAAACTATGCAAAAGAGAATGCAGAAATATATAACAGCGCATCCATGGATCTGAATCAGATATTAGAATTAATGAATAAAGGAACAGCGAAAGGCAAAATGATTGCCAGGGTTCATACTGGAGATCCATCTATATACGGAGCAATAGGAGAGCAGATCGAATTTCTAAGAAAAAAGGAAATAAAATTTGAAATAATTCCAGGTGTGAGCTCCCTGTTTGGAGCTGCAGCAGCACTTGAATCTGAATTAACACTTCCTGAAGTATCACAAACAGTGATAATAACAAGACCAGAGGGAAGAACTCCCAAACCCCAAAAGGAAGCTATAAGTGCACTTGCAGAACATAATGCCACAATGTGCATCTTTTTAGGTATTCAGATGATAGATAAAGTAGTAGCAGATCTTTTAAGCCATTACAAGCCTGAAACTCCTGTTGCTGTTGTGAAGAAAGCTTCATGGAATGACCAGAAGATTATCAGAGGTTCACTGGAAAACATTGCAGCCAGAGTTAAAGAAGCAGAGATAGAAAAAACAGCCCTTATTATTGTGGGTAAAGTGCTTGATCCCGGAATTATTACTCCCTCAAAGCTTTATGACCCTGAATTTACTCATGAATACAGAAAAAAGGAGTAAAGAAGATGAAAGTTCTAGTTATTGGTGCAGAAGGAATGCTTGGCCACGATTTAGTGGATATTTTAGGTGTTGAAAATGAAATCAGTACCACAACAATTTACACTCTTGATATAACTGACATAGATAAAACTGTTAAAACAGTGAAGGAAATCAATCCTGATGTTGTAGTGCACGCAGCAGCTTTTACAGATGTAAATGGCAGCGAATCAAAACAGGATATGGCATATAAGGTTAATGTCCTCGGAACCAGAAATGTGGCTGTTGCATGCAGTAAAGCAGACAGCGCCCTGGTCTATATATGTACTGACTATGTTTTTGACGGTGAAAAGGGCAGTCCCTACTATGAATATGACCAGCCAAATCCATTGAGTGTTTATGGAAAAACCAAGTATTTAGGAGAAGTTTACATCCGTGATATCTTAAACAAATTTTATATCGTTAGAACATCATGGTTATATGGATTTCACGGCCCCAACTTCGTCACAACCATGCTTAATTTAGCTAAAACTAATGATATAATATCTGTTGTGAATGATCAGATCGGATCACCCACATATACAGTAGATCTGGCCAAAGCTATTGCAGAACTCATAAAAAAGCCAAAATATGGTATTTATCATATAACTAACAGCGATTTTTGCTCATGGTATGAATATGCAAAGGAAATTTTCGATATGGCCGGAATCCAGATAGAAGTAAAGCCTGTTACCACAGAAGAGTATCCTCAACCTGCACCCAGACCAAAATATTCAGTCCTTGAAAATTATAACTGGAAAATGGAAGGATTTAAAGAAATACGAAGCTATAAAGAGGCTTTAAGAGATTATATAAAATTATTGAAGGAGAAGGAATGATGAAAGGAATAGTACTTGCAGGAGGGTCTGGTACAAGACTCTATCCAATCACAAAAGCTGTTTCAAAGCAGTTGCTTCCAATTTATGATAAACCCATGATTTATTATCCCTTATCAGTCCTTATGCTTGCAGGCATCAGAGAAATACTCATAATTTCAACTCCAAGGGACTTACCCATGTATGAGGAACTTTTGGGAGACGGCAGTGATCTGGGTGTTTCTTTTTCTTATGCAGTGCAGGATAAACCGAGAGGGCTGGCAGATGCATTCATTGTTGGAGAGGAGTTCATTAGTGATGATAATGTGGCTTTGGTACTTGGAGATAACATATTTCACGGCCACAGGTTCAGTGAAATACTGAAAAGAGCCGCTTCACTTAAAAATGGTGCAGTAATTTTTGGATACTTTGTTAAAGATCCAAAGGCCTTCGGAGTGGTTGAATTCGATGCGAATGGAAATGTTCTTTCCCTTGAAGAAAAACCAGAACATCCGAAATCCAATTATGTTATTCCAGGACTTTATTTCTATGATAACCAGGTCGTTGAGATAGCTAAAAATGTAAAACCATCAGATCGAGGAGAACTTGAAATCACATCAGTAAATGAAGCATATCTAAAGAAAAAAGAATTAAAGGTAGAACTACTGGGTAGAGGGATGGCATGGCTCGATACAGGAACACATATCGGGCTTTTAGAGGCAAGTAATTTTGTTGAGGCCATACAGAAAAGACAGGGATTTTATATAGCCTGTCTGGAAGAAATCGCATATAACAACGGCTGGATAGATGCTGAAACCGTCCTTAAATTGGCTAAAACCCTGGAAAAAACTGAATACAGTGACTATCTTAGAGATCTGGTTAAAAATAATGAATTTTAGATAAAAGCCATTTTTGAAGAGTCTGGAAATATCTCTATTCATTTCCCATTATAACTGCAAATGGAGGATCCTTTTTTCGTTTTTCTATTACCAAAACAGCATCGTAATAATGTATGGAATGGGTTGACAGGGTAAATTCATTTACACTCAATTTTTTCCTGGAAAGCCATGAATTCTCTTCTTTGGAGTACCATGCATTTAAATAATCTATTAAATTCTTGCTGTATTCAATAAATGTATTTTTTCTCCTGTAACCTCCACCATACTCCCCTATATAAGAAGTCATCAGATCTTCACATAGATACACCCCATCAGGAGATATAAATGGATACAATTCTTCAAAGGCAACGATTTGCTGGTTCATATGATGACCACCATCATCGATCACTATATCAATTTTAGGAATTTTCTCTTTCAAGGAGCGTAAAAATTTTCTATCTTCAGCATCTCCAATAAATATCTCTATTTGCTCTCCTTCAAGATTCTTACATTTAGGGTCAATATCAACTCCATATATTTTAGATTTACTTCCAAAATAGTGCCGCCAGAGTTCAAGCGACCCTCCTTTAGATACCCCTATCTCTAAAACACTCACATCTTTTCCTATAAACTTCGAAAAATGTCTTTCATATATTTCAAAATAATGCAGGAACTTATGAATGATCTTTCCTCTGTTATTGTAAAAGTACTGCTCTAATCTGTTCATGGAATCAAAATCTAAATTTTTCCTCAATTCATAGGTATTTGGCTTCTCTTCCATAAAAAAATCTTTTTTATACTTGAGGGTGCCGGAATTATATTTTGTAAAGCCCTTTAATCTTAGATTGAAAGTACCAACATCAAAATTATACCAGATTTTTTCGTCTTCTACACCCTGATTTATTAATTGTTTCTTAAATTCCCTGAATTCTGAAATATTCTCTGTTGCGATAAAAATAAGATCATATTCCAGCCCTTTAATATCCTTAATAAGAATTTTATCCTTATCCTCAAACCATTTATTGTCCATCTCTTCTTCATTAGTTATAAAAATAAGTGAACCTATTAAATCCCTATCAATTTTTGCAAATGTACGTTTACAATCACTTAAATTCCCTATAATAACGATATTTTTTTTCATTAATATTCTCCATTATCCGTCCCATATCTAATCTAAACATCAAGTGAAAATAAATATTTTTCGAAGAATGAATTCTGAATGTATATCATACTTGCAGTAAAATCAGTTAAACAGCAGTTATAAAGAGTAATGAATAATATTAATATGTAAAATTAGCGATTAAGTTTAAAGCATATAAACACAGAATTAGTTTAAATATCTGGTTATTCACAATTTAAACAATTAAACCTGTTAAATTATAAATTCTATTACTGATAAAAGTTTAATTTAATCTAAAATAAAATTATGGAGTGAATGAATGTCTAAATTTAAATTCAAGAAAACATCCATTGAAGGGGTTTATATCATAGAACCAACTGTTTTTGGAGACGAAAGAGGGTACTTCATGGAAACATATCATGCCGGTGAATTTAAAGAAGCTGGACTTGATGTTACATTTGTCCAGGATAATCAATCCAAATCCAAAAAAGGAGTTTTAAGAGGGCTTCATTTCCAGTACACAAAGCCCCAGGGCAAACTGGTCCGTGTTATAAAGGGGGAAGTTTTTGATGTGGCTGTTGATTTAAGAAAGAATTCCCCCACCTATGGAAAGTGGGAGGGAGTGATACTCTCAGAAGAGAACAAAAAACAGTTTTATGTCCCTGAAGGATTTGCCCACGGCTTTCTGGTTCTCTCAGAAGAGGCTGAATTCACCTATAAATGCACCAACTTTTATGATGCTGAAGATGAAGGCGGAATCATCTGGAATGATGAAGATATAAACATTGAATGGCCTGCTGATGAAGTTATCTTGTCAGATAAGGATAAGCAGTGGAAAACATTGAAGGAAACGGTTACCAATTTCTAATAAAATTAAATAGGGGAGATAAATAATGAAAATACTGATTACTGGTGGTGCGGGATTTATAGGAAGTAATTTTGTAAGATATATGCTTGATAAATATTCAGATTATAAAATTGTAAATCTAGATGCACTCACCTACTGTGGAAACCTGGAAAATTTAACAGAAATAGAAGATAACCCTAATTACACTTTTATTAAAGGAGATATATCCAATAAAGAATTAATTAATGAAATTATGGTTGATATAGATTACATTGTAAATTTTGCTGCTGAATCCCATGTTGACCGTAGTATTGAAGATCCAGAAATATTCATTAAATCCAATATCCTTGGAACTCAGGTTCTCTTAGATGCAGCCAAAAAATATGGCATTAAAAAGTTTTTACAGATATCTACAGACGAAGTTTATGGTTCCCTCAACAAAACAGGGTATTTTACAGAGGATACTTGTTTAGCACCTAATAGTCCTTATTCTGCAAGTAAAGCTGGTGCTGATTTAATGGTGAGAGCATATAATGAAACATTTAATTTACCCATGAATATTACCCGCTGTTCCAATAATTATGGCCCATATCAGTTCCCAGAAAAATTAATACCTTTGATGATATCTAACGCCCTCGAAGATGAGCCACTTCCAGTATATGGTGACGGATTAAATGTAAGAGACTGGCTACATGTTTATGATCACTGCACAGCGATAGATCTGGTTCTTCATAAGGGAAAGAGTGGGGAAATTTATAATATCGGCGGGAACAATGAAAAGAAGAATATTGAGATTGTAAAATTAATTCTTGAAAATTTAGGGAAGAGCGAATCTCTTATTAAATATGTTAAAGATCGTCCCGGTCATGATAGAAGATATGCCATAGATTCTACTAAAATACAAAAAGAGTTGGGCTGGAAGCCTAAATATACATTTGAAACTGGAATATCTGAAACTATTAAATGGTATTTAGAAAATGAAGAATGGTGGAAAAGGATAAAAAGCGGAGAATACATGGCATATTATGAGAAAATGTATGGAAACAGATGAATCGGTTATTTATTTATTATTTTTTTCCTATTACATATTTCCATTAAAAATATTTCTTCAAGTAAACGTTTTTGTATTTTGTAGCTTGCCAATAACAATTAGATGTATATAGGATTATTTATTGATACTCTGTATTGACATTCCATTCTTATAGAAAATTGTTTATATCATTTGAACTTTATAAACAAACCTTTTAACATCCCATTGAGTTCAATGATTATCAGGATAGAAAATTTCTCCTTTAAGTTTAAGATGTACAAACTCTAATGTATCTTTCTTTTTTACTTGGAACAATCTGCCGCTGCTCCTGCTAGCTGAAAACCAACAAAAACCGTAAATGGTAATGGTGAATGCTGTTAATTTTTTTATTAACTTTTCACCTGCAATAATCCTTTTAAACTCATAAAGTGGATGAAAATAATTAAATACCAAGAAATAAAAAAAGATTAAAGTATAGTTATTTTTATCTTGTGATCAATGGAGTTACTGATGGATTTCTCCAATCTTTTCTATCTTTGAATGCCCAGTAGTATCCCACAGCATCATATTTAGTAAATACTGTTTTGTTTGTATTGCTTGTAAGATTTCCTGTGGAATTATAGGTTACTGTATTAATTTTAAGCTGGAATCTGTTTTGTTTATCTAAAGTTTTTATTGTTGACTGATTAACAGCCCAACTCCAGGATTCAACAGGTTTTCGTCTCCATGATTTTACTGATGAGGCACGAGCTTTATTAAACAGTTGCATGTATATTTTAACTTGATTGTTGCTATTTTTCCAACCATATCTCCATTTATAGGTTTTATAGGTTAATTTTTGGTCATCCCAAGGATTTTTCCAATTGTTAATGAAGTATTTACTGCCCTGATCAAATGTTTTCCATTGCCAGGAAGGTGTTGGTGCAAATGGTTTTGGAACAGTATTGTCTGCTGCAGAAACTGCACCAGCAATAGTAAAACCAACAAGAGCCATAACTAATAGAGTAATGGCTGCCATTTTCCTACTCATATTATTTCCCTCCAATATTTTTTTTTAACTCATCATAGATGAGAATTAATTATTTAAACTATAGACATGTATTAAGTACAAGTAATTATTTATTACTAATTATATTTATTTTTTACTAAAAACTAACGAAAATGTATTTAAAACCAATAAAAAATGAGTTAAAACTTCCAAATAAAAGATAAATAAAATAATTGATTCACCATCCATCTAACTAAAGGGATTCCCAATTAAATATATGTACCATAACATTTCCCATGACATATCTGACATATTCAGGGACAGATAATTTGCCATTAATTGTATTTAAACCATTTTGATTATAAAAACAGGCGATATTCATCGAAAATAATCCTTAATTGAAATTCAGTAATAAAAAAATACATTTAATACTTTAAACATATATCATCATACATCTTGTTGAAAAATTGATTGTATAAACGTTTTTAAGTGGTATCATTGGACATGAAAAGATGGTGGAATAATTTAAGCGACATCGACAGGGCTGTATTTGGACTCAGTTCATTTTGCGGAATTGCATTATTATATCTTATTTTATCCGGAATAATGATTCCAGATATTACCTTTTTATCCCTTCAAACTGATAACGTCCAGATAAATGATAAACCCTGCCAATTAGAGATAAGAGGAATAACAGAGCCCAGTTCTAAGGTATATATAGAAAGTGAAGATCTAAATTTGAACAGGGTCCCGGTAAATGTTAATAAAAATGGTAGTTTTGAGTACAGACTTAATATTCCAGCAGAAATCGTCGATACTAGTGTTTCTGTAATTTCAAAATCAGGGAGGAAGTATGAAGTAAACCATGATATTCAGATAAAGAGACCTCTAACATTCCTTTCACTAAAACCAATGCAGAAGATTAGTTACAATAATAATAAAATTACTGTCGAAGGTCAAAGCGATCCAAATGCTTCAATTACCATATTATCAAATATGACACTTAGAGATAATCTGGATTTCGAAATTTACATTAGAACTGCCTTAGATGACCCTGTAATTGAAAAAATTACCATTAAAGCAGATTCTAATGGAAATTTTAAGCACAGCTTCATGATTCCTTCTAATTCTAAATCTGTTTACTTCAATGTGACTGCTAAATCTTCAGGTAAAAGAAGCACCACTCAACTTCAAAATATTACCCGTGAATTTACAATTTTTCCTCCAATAAGCTCTATTTTTGAATGGGAAGATTCTTCAAATGGAGTTAAAATGAAGCAATATGATGGAAAAGGTTTCACCCTGTATTATCCAGAATACTGGGATAGAAAATCCTATAAAGATGCTGGTAAAGAATCAAGACTCTATTTAAAATATGGAAAAAATGTTGAATGCATTGTATGGCATGCTAAACTTGGTAAAAATTTTGAAAATTCCATTAAAGAATATAAACAGAGCCAGGATACTTATTTAGATAAGTGGTGGGGGGGAATTCAAGTGTATGAACAAAAAATTAACCGTAATGGAGTTAAGGGAATCAGAACCGTTTATAAGTGCCAGCAAAATCCCTTATTTTCCAGCGATGTAACTGCACCTTTTTATTTAGACCAGACAACACTGACAGATGATAATCTAAATGTTTATGAACTCCAGATTATGGCATCTGAAGATTACTATGAAAAAAATGATTATCTCATCGAGAAAACTGTGCAGAGCTTTAAGCTAAATTAATTTGTTTAAAAATATTAAATTTACTGTTTGGATGATTTATTTTGTATTATTAATTTTATTAAGTTTTATAGACTAATTTTAAATAATATTAATGTATATAACATTTTAAAATTCGTTTTTATTTATTAATAGTGTCTAATTGAGAAAAATAAAGATGAAATTTTCTTATTTACATTTAAATTTGTTTTAAATAATTAGTTAATACTTAGATAATTATATATATTATTAATAACTTAATAATGTTATATAATAATTAATTTGGTGGATATGTAGTACCCAGATGTAAATGAGGTGGAAAAAATAGATTATTACCAATTTAATAGCTCTAATAACTATTTAAACCTTATTTATAAATTAAAAAAAGGGATAAAGCTGCAATTATAATTTAAAAACCAATAATTAGGCATAAAAGAGGGAAAAAATAAGAATAAAGGGAGAAAATTATGAAAGTAGTAATACTATGTGGAGGATTAGGAACACGTCTCAGGGAAGAAACCGAATTCAGACCCAAACCTATGGTCAAAATAGGAGAAAAACCAATATTGTGGCACATAATGAAAATATATGCACACAATGGGTTTAAAGACTTCATAATATGTCTTGGATACAAAGGTGAAATGATCAAAGAATATTTCCTGAACTACAAAATAATGAACAACGATTTTACCATGCAACTTGGTAATCGGGAAGACATTCAATTTTTAAACAACGACACAGAATACGACTGGAAAATAAGCCTTATAAACACAGGGGCACTGACACAGACAGGAGCCAGGGTAAAAAAGATCGAAGAATATATAGACGGCGACTACTTCATGCTCACCTACGGAGACGGAGTTGCCAATGTAAATATAAAAGAACTTGTAAAATTCCATAAATCCCACGGAAAAATAGGAACTATGACAGGGGTACATCCTTCCTCTAGATTCGGTGAATTTGCACTGGCAGGAAACCAGGTTTTAGAATTCAATGAAAAACCTCAAACCAAAGACGGTCTAATAAATGGAGGCTATTTTGTATTTAAAAAAGAATTCTTTGAATACCTTGACGAGGAAGAAACCTGCGTCTTAGAAAAATCACCATTGGTGGATTTAGCAGCAGATGGCGAATTAATGCTTTACCCACATAACGGTTTCTGGCAATGTGTAGATACATATAGAGAACTAGAAATCTTAAATGAAATGTGGAATAAAGGTGATACTCCATGGAAAGTATGGGATCAACCATCAATGGAGGTTAAAGATTGGAAAATAACTTCTGGAAAGAAAGAAACGTCCTTGTGACTGGGTGCACCGGTTTACTTGGATCTTGGCTTACCAAATTTCTGGTTGAAGGAGGGGCAAATGTAGTTGGCTTAATCAGAGATTTGGTACCAAGATCAAATCTCAACGGAACCGGATTTAAAGACAAAATAAACACTGTGCGGGGAGAAATTGAGGACTATTTCCTCTTAGAACGTGTATTAAACGAATATGAAATTGATACTGTTTTTCATCTTGCTGCACAGACCATAGTAACCATAGCTAACCGCAATCCAATTTCAACCTTCCAAACAAATATCAAAGGAACATGGAATATACTTGAAGCATGCAGAAGATCACCACTTGTTGATAGAATTGTTTGTGCATCAAGTGATAAAGCATACGGAGAACAGGAGGTTCTTCCATACAATGAAAAAACACCATTAGAAGGTAGGCATCCATACGATGTTTCTAAAAGCTGTTCAGATCTCCTGTGCAGCGCCTATTATGAAACATACGATCTACCGGTTTGTGTTACCCGATGTGGAAATTTCTACGGAGGAGGAGACCTTAATTTCAATAGAATCGTTCCTGGAACTATTAAATCCATCCTGCATGATGAAAGACCAGTTATAAGAAGTGACGGATCTATGGTGAGGGATTATTTCTATATTGAAGACGGAGCTGCTGCATATATGTTGCTTGCAGAAAAAATGGAAAATCCAGAGATTCATGGCCAGGCATTTAATTTCAGCAATGAAAATCCCTGCAGCGTATTGGAAATTGTTAACAAAATTTTGAAGGTAACAAAAAGCGATCTGGAACCAGTTATATTGAATGAAGCTTCAAATGAAATTAAAAACCAGTATTTATCATCCAAAAAAGCTGCAAAAATGCTTGAATGGGAGCCTATGTATACATTTGAAGAAGGCCTTCTGAAAACAGTTGAATGGTATAGAGAATTTTTCCATAGAAATCAAATAGAGGCAGAAATCCCAGTAACGGAATTGATAAAGGATAAATTATTTTGAGAGCTTTAAAATGAAGTTAACATTTTTAGGCACCAATGGATGGTACGATACATCAACTGGTAACACGCCATGCATCCTCGTTGAAACAGAAAACTCTTATATTATCCTTGATGCTGGAAATGGGTTTTATAAACTGGATAATTATATTAATGGATCTGGTGAAAAGCCCATATATCTATTTTTAAGTCATTTCCACCTTGACCATATAGCAGGACTCCATATACTCAATAAATTCAGTTTCAAACAGAGTATTAGGATCTATGGACAATCAGGGACGAAAGATATCTTAAATAATATTATTAATTATCCATACACAGTTCCCTTTGATGAATTACCATTTAATGTGGAAATAAATGAATTAAAGGAAGGTAGAACTAATGATCCATTCACTATTCAGTGCGGATTCCTTAATCATTCTTCAAGATGTTTAGGGTACCGTTTTGAAGTTGATAATAAAGTTATAGCTTACTGCACAGATACGGGTATTCATGAAAACATCGTTAAGCTTGGAAAAGACGCCGACCTCCTCATTACAGAATGTTCCTTTAAAATTGGACAATTTAACCCGGATTGGCCTCATTTAAACCCAGAAGAAGCTCTTCTAATGGCCAGAAAATCTGGTGCAAAAAAACTCGCCCTGACACATTTTGATGCCAATATATACAGGTCAAAGGCTGAAAGAGATGAAATAACCTCTCAAATTGACACTGAATCCCCAGAAATTATTGTTGCTCATGATAACATGGAAATAACTATTTAATCGTGTGATTTATATGAGAAATGAAAAAGAAATAAAGAACCAGATTTTTAAAAAAGTTAAGGAATTATACAACCTTAAAAAAGATAAATATGAGTTTATTCCGGGTGAATCACCTGTTAACTATGCGGGGAGAGTATTTGATGAGAATGAAGTTATAAGACTCGTTGATTCCTCCCTTGATTTCTGGCTTACTGCTGGAAAATATGCAAATCAGTTTGAAGAGGAACTTGCAAAGTTTATAGGGGCAAAATACTGTTTAATTACAAATTCCGGTTCTTCAGCTAATTTACTGGCTATTTCAGCATTAACTTCCCCTAAATTAGGTGAAAAAAGACTTAAAACCGGTGATGAAGTTATCACCACTGCATGTGGATTTCCAACCACCCTAAACCCTATTATTCAAAACAATCTTAAACCTGTTTTTATCGATGTTGAAAAGGGAAGCTATAATATACGGGCAGATAAAATTGAGGATGCATTATCCCAAAAAACCAGGGCGATTTTTGTTCCGCATACCCTTGGAAACCCTGCAGATATTGATAGAATTATGGAAATTGCAGAAGAAAATAATCTCTGGTTTGTTGAAGATAACTGCGATGCCCTTGGTTCAAGGTATAACGGTAAATACACTGGTTCTTATGGTCATATTTCTACTTTCAGTTTCTATCCTGCCCACCATATAACCATGGGGGAAGGAGGTGCTTTAGTAACAAATGATCATCTTTTAAAAGATATTATTGCTTCTTTTAGAGATTGGGGTAGGGACTGCTGGTGCGAACCTGGATGTGATAACAGTTGCGGTAGAAGATTCAACTGGCAGTTAGGCCATTTGCCCCCTGGATACGATCATAAATACGTTTATTCCCATATAGGTTATAACCTTAAAGTTACCGATATGCAGGCAGCTGTTGGCGTTGAACAGCTGAAAAAATTACCTGAATTCATTGAAGCAAGGAAAAAGAATTTCATTATTCTTTATAATTCTCTAAAACCCTACCACAAATATTTTATACTTCCAGAATGGAATCATAAATCTGAACCAAGCTGGTTCGGATTCCCCATATTAGTTAGGGATAAGGCTCCTTTTACAAGGGACGAAATGGTAAATTATCTTGAAAAAAACAAAATAGCTACAAGAATGCTTTTCGGTGGCAACCTTATAAGACAGCCCGCTTATTTAGATATTGAATACAGGTCTCCAGAATACCTTAAAAACACTGATTTAGTGATGAATAATCTTTTCTGGATTGGTGTCTATCCTGGAATAGATGATAAAAAAATGAATTATGTCAGGGAAGTTATTGGAACATTTCTGAATTCATATAATGACATTAAGACATCGCAAAAGGGTAAAATAATCTCTAAATAGTGTGAATATCATGATTTATGAAAATAAGAGTTTAATGGAAGTTCAAGGAGTTAAAGGAAATCCGATAAGTGGTGTGAAAATTAAGAAGCTAAAAAAAATCCCTGATGAACGTGGGAGCATCTACCATATGTTACGATCTGATGAAGAGATTTTCAGTGATTTTGGTGAAATCTACTTCTCCAAGATTTATCCTGACACTGTGAAAGGCTGGCATATTCACAAAGAGATGATATTGAACTATGCTGTTATACTGGGAATGATAAAACTGGTATTATATGATGATCGGGAAGATTCAGACACAAAGGGCAATTTAATGGAGATTTTCATGGGTGATGATAACTACATCCTTGTAAAGGTACCTAGACTAGTTTGGAATGGTTTTAAAGGCATAGGGAATGGAACTGCAATTGTAGCAAATTGTGCTTCCATCCCACACCATCCCGATGAAATATCAAGAAAAGATCCCTTTACAAAGGATATAGATTATGACTGGGAAATAAAATTTGAGTAATCATTTTAATAGGTAATTTCAAGTTCCAGAGATGATAAAAAAATGAATATTAAAGGCGTTGTTAAAGGTATTCTATTAAACAAGGATTATAAAACAATAATAAGCAATTTTGTTTCATTATCCGGTTTAACAGCTGCCAGTTATATTTTACCCCTGATTACTTTTCCATACTTAACAAGAGTGCTCGGACCTGAAAAATTCGGTTTAATAGCATTTGCAACTGCATTTATCACTTACTTTGTTTTTTTAACTGATTATGGATTCTATTTTTCAGCCACAAAAGAAGTATCAATCCATCAGAAGAATCGAGAAAAAATTTCGGAGATATTTACTTCAGTTATGATTACGAAGGGTCTGCTGTTTATTTTAAGCCTTGCATTATTTACAGGGATTATTTTTGGTTTCAGCCAGTTTAGAGATGAATGGCTGGTTTATTATCTTACTTTTGGAACGGTTATAGGCAATATACTTTTCCCGATATGGTTTTTCCAGGGTATGGAAAGGATGAAATATATTACAATGCTATTCCTGCTTTCTAAAATCATATTCACCGTTGCTATATTTATTTTTATCAGGAATCCTTCAGATTATATCTATGTTCCTCTGATAAATTCACTGGGCATTATTATTGCTGGAGGTATAGGTTTTTACATTGCTATTGACCATTTTAACCTGGAAATTAAAAGACCTTCAAAGGAAAGCATTAAATACCAGATTTATGAGGGATGGCATGTATTTATTTCAACAATGTCCCTCGGATTATATAGATCGACAAACACCTTCATTTTAGGTCTGTTTACCAATAACGTTATTGTAGGATATTATGCAGTTGCTGAACAAATCATAATAGCTGCAGCAGGGCTCCTATATCCAATATCGCAGTCTATTTATCCATATATCAGTAAAACTATTGATAAATCTCAGGAAGAGGGAATTAAATTCATAAAAAAAATGATCCTTATTATGGGAGGATTCTCAGGATTTATATCCATAGTAATTTTTATTTTAGCAGGTTTAATTATCAATCTACTTGCAGGACCCCAGTATGAAGAATCAATCGCCGTATTAAGAATACTTGCCTTCCTACCTTTACTTATCGCCCTGAGTACTGTTTTCGGTGTCCAGACCATGCTAACACTGAACTATAAAAAGGCATATTCAAATATATTACTCTTTGCAGGCATTCTAAATGTTGTTCTTGCATTCATACTGGCTCCGTTATTCCAGCAGATAGGAGTTTCTGTAGCCTTTTTAATAACAGAAATGTTTGTTACTCTTAATACATTCCTATTTCTCCAGAAAAAGGGAATTAAATTACTTGACTATAAAACAGGATTTTCAGGAATATTCAATTTAAAAAATTCCGGTAAATAACCTTATTAAGACTTTAAAATGTACTGTTACCTTTTTCATAATCCATGAATCAATTTAAAAATATTAAATATAATTATTCCTGTTATTAGTCCATAATAGATAGCTCCGTTAAAACCATTGAGATTATAGGTTTCTTAAGGTTTTAAGTATTAATATTAATGGATAGAGGATTAATTGCATAAATAATATATACTTTAAAAAAGATATTATTATGATATGGGTACCTTAGATTTAATAAAAAGTGATCTATCAAAATGGCCAAGATATGAACAGCGTAAATCATCCCTGATGAGATTTTTGATTGGATTTTATTATTTTATATTTCATGGAGGAACCAGATCCATTATATTTTACAGAATTTACCGTCCGCTCTATAAAAAAAATAGTTTCCTTTTTTATCTGGTTCGTTCCATCAGCATGATTGTCTGCCCCATTGAAATTTCAGAAACAACCAGTATTGGTGAAGGATTTTTTATTCCACACCCCCAATGCATAATTATAGGTGGCGGAGTATTAGGTAAAAACGTTACAGTATTCCAGGGAGTTACCATAGGCTTAAAAAAGCTGGGCAATGAATATCCTGTTATTGGAGATAATGTAAAGATTGGATCAGGTGCTAAAGTTCTTGGAAACGTAAAAATTGGCCCTAATTCCCGTGTAGGAGCTAATTCTGTTGTGATTAATTTGGAAGTTCCTTCATATTCTATAGCTGTAGGTATTCCTGCAGTCGTAAAACAATTAAACTAAAAAAAACTACTATATTTTTTTATTATACACACATTATTGGCTTCATCCTCTGCAAATAAAAAAAAATATTTTAAATATTATGAAACCACCCTGTAATATTCTTTAAAGACATGCCATATTACCTAAAAAAGTCATAAACATATGCATATGCTGCATATTTATATTTTTATGTTTATTTAAAAAGATATATAGGATCTGAAGATCTGTAAATCTCTGAATTGCTGTCATAGATCTTATTCATCTTTTTAGTAAAATTACCGCTTTCAACAGGATAATATGGATTATTGCTACGCGTTTTCAGGGTTTCCACATCCCCATAACGCACATAGATATAATCGTTGGGATATATTACGGTCCAGTTAAAAAGTTCCTTAGTGTCAAATGTGGTATCGTTTATCCCACCCCATGCTGTCCTATCGGATTTAGTGTAACCAAAGGTTACAAAGGAAATGAGACTAAAATAATCAGCATATATCTGTCCAGAAGAGTGCTTTTCAAGCCACTGGGCAGATGCTACATCCTGATCATGCTGGAAGAAAAATACCCAATCATCTTTATCAAATGCCATTGATTTTGAATAATCATTGGTAAATTCTATGGCAATTCCTGAACTAAACAATAGAAAAATGGTTAAAAACGCTGCTAAGGGTTTTAGTGAATGCTCAAAACTTCTATTTTGAAGTGATTTAACTTTATCTATAAAGAATTTAAAGAAAACTATAGTCCCTATAATGAAGAAAGGAGCCAGGAAGAACAGGGACAGCTGGTAAAATCTGGAAGTATTAAACGATCCTGCTAAATTTGGAAGCACTATAGAGGCAAATAAAACAATTAAATTAAAAAGTGAAAATGCAAGATATGAATCTTCAAATTCACTCCTGTATTTTTTAAAAAGAACACTTAAAAAACCAACTATAATTAGAGATTGAGTTATTAAATAAAGATATTTCTCTATCATACGTGCTGGAGAATTGTATTCTGCTAAAATAAGCTCCAGACTTTGTGAAGAATATGGATTTAAAAGCTCTGAAAGCTTAAATAGAGCACTTTTAAACACATCGATTAAATTAATGAATGTAAAAGAATCTGCACTGTATATGTACCATGATAAAGATACTACAAAGAATAATATCACCAGATATATATTGATACGTGTGTTTTTTAGATAAGAAAACTTATCAAGGAAATATTCAACTTTAGACCTTAAAGCTATTTCATCCATCACATCATTTATTTTTAAATTATCATTTGAGTTTTCAGGGATATTATTCACTGAATAGGCATTCTTTGGCTTTAAAATAATGAAATATAAAAGACTATACGACATTTTATTTATGATATTCCATGTTTTTGAATTCCTGTAGATACCAAGTAAGACCCATACTCCAAGGAAAATAAACATGTACATAAAAGAAATTGAATAATGGGATACTGCTATTCCTAAAATAAAAATAATGTATAAAACCTGCTTTTTCTCCCTGAAAAAGATTAAAATAAATAAAAGAACTAAAAAAAGCTCTGCTATTTCCTGACGTGCATTGGATACCATTTCAAGGAAAAATGATGCAATTGACATAAAAAGGAAAACTGACAAAAAAGACACCCGGGTATCTTTGGTCTGCTCCTCATATATTAGATATATACCTACAGGAACAAGAGAATAAATAAAAGGATAAATAACTTTAAAGACTGATGCCAAACTTAAATCTGATATAATGCTGTAAATAGGGGCCAGTATTACCACACTTAGAACGCTGTTATATTCTTTAAACAAAGAAGGATCCCAGAATAAATTTTTAAGGACTAAATCTGCATAATGATATTCCTGGACTATGTCATAACCTGCAATGAACTTGGAAATAAGCGATGCATGAAAGAGAAGAGAAAGTGCTATTGTAAAAATTCCTAAAGGATAATATCTGTGAGGTATTTTATCAAAAGCAATTAAAACTGGTATTAAACATGTTATAAACAGCGTAAACATTAAAAGAGAAGTTATATCGTAATAGTTAACCAGATATGTGCCTGTTATTACTGAGAAGGGGAGAATAACCAAAAATAAAGACCATGGTGAAAAAAGATCATTAGTATCAATGAATTCCTCTTTTTTAAATCCATCATCGATTTTATAGCTGATTAAGGATAATATTAAGACAAATGCACTGATGGTAATGGTTAATGGAGTCAATGAAATTGGATTTTCTATCCCCATTGCAGGATAAATCAGATTCATTAAAAATCCAATAAACATGAGGCTGGCAATACTTACTCCTGAGGAATACAATATTATTTTAATGGTTTTTAACTCATGCATCTTTAAAATTCTTAAAATTAAATAACCCGGAATGAATGTAAGATAAACGAAAGCTGTTATCTGTCTTAACACGGGAATTTGAATTCCAGCATATTCAAGTATGATAAAAGCAAAAAGAGTTATTTGAATTAATAAAATTACCTTCAAAAACTTTTTTATGTCCCAATTATTCATTTTAAATATATTTATAACCTTCATGTTAAATAACCTGATAGAATCATTTTAATTAAAATTTTTTATGGTTTTAAGGATTTTCTCTTCATTTACTTCTTTACTGTAGTAATATTCAATAAAATTCCTTGCATTCGCACTTATTTTAGCCAGTAAGTTTTCATCAAAAATATTTCCGTTAATTTCTTTGATTATCTCTTCTTCTTTAACAATCAGAATATTATCAAGGTGTTTAACGCCATCTATACCATATGTACCCTCAGGTGTGGTTAAAACTGGTGTAGAGCACATCATTGCCTCTAAAATCTTATTAAGCGGTCCTGATGTGGAAATTTTTGACGGTATCAGAACAAGATCCATGGAATTTATTTTTGATAAATATTCAGAATAAGATTCAATATAACCTGTGTATCTAATTTTAGAACTATTTATTCTGTAATCACAGGACCCTATAACATGAAAAATAATATCTTCATTGAATTTATCTATATTTTTATAAACAAAATCCAGGTAATACCTGTTCGCAGGCATGTCAAATGGACCTATTAATCCTATAGATTTGTACCCCTTCTCCTTATTGTCCCCTATCCTGTATTTAATGGATTCATCAATAAATACAGGTACCAATGCAATATTCTTATTGTATCTACTGTAGAATTCATAGATGTTTTTAGATAATGCAATTACATAATCAGATTTGCTTATAGCAAATTTTTCAATAAACTGAGTGGTTTTAATTATTATTTTATTTCTATTTTTGTTAATATTCTCCTCTGAAAGGGTTCCATGGGCTTCAAATATAATATTAAATCCTAATAACTTAGATAAAAAATAAATACTGAAAAATCCAAGGAAATCTGAGGAAACATAAACTGCATCAAGCTTATTTTTTGGAATTAAATATAAAAGCCTTAAATTCCAGAATAAATTTTCCATAAATATTGAAAAAATGTTTTTAAAATTTTTCTGATTGGAATAAAGAATTATTACGTCATGTTCCTCTTTAAGCACCTTATAAATCCGCTTAGCCCTTATTGAAATCCCGTTATCCTCAGAAATATCCGATCCTGATATTATAGCTATTTTCATAAGATATCCTCATTTCTATTTATAATAAAATTTAAGCACAATTTGCAGAAATCATGCCACAGGACGATTATAGAATGTTTTTAGAATGTGTTTCTTCCGACCTTCATGCATGCTTTCCATAGAATTCTTTTCCATTGTTTCCAGGCCTTTATATGCAATTTCATTTAACAGTTGCTTGTTTTTGTATAATTTTTCAACTGCATCTGCAAAACAGGCGGGATTTTGAGGATCACATAGAATACCGTTTGAATAATTAGAAATAATAGAAAAGCTTCTTAAATCAGCACCTATTACCACTGTGCCGTTCGCCATCGCATCATAAATTATTCTGGGTTCTTCTCCACTCAAATTTGGAACTAAAATTACATCATGTTCTCTTAATGCTTCATAAAAAGGATCTCCATAGGGAAGTATACCCCAGAATTTCACAGTATCCTCAAGATCATATTTACTGACAAGTTCTTCTAATTCCTCTTCAAGTGTCTCTTCTCTTCCTCTGTATGGCACCGGAAGGATGTTTAATTTACAAGGTATTCCTCTTTCCTTTAAAATCTTAGCAGCTTCAATTGCACATGCCGGATTTTTTTTAGGGATTAATGAAGCTACAAAACATAGATTAACAAACTCTTCAGATCTATTTTCCAGTTTTTGCTTCAACTGTTGTTTAGAAATAATATCTCTTTTTTTAACCCATGAAGTGTTGTATTTGATGACATTTCCTTCGTCTTTATATCTTTCAAGAAGATTTTCCCCACCTACAAATGTTAATGGTGTTTTCCTGATGGAAAATTTAAAAATTGGTGAATAAAAATATTTTAATAGTAGATAGAAGGATTTTGAAAATATATTATTTGAAGATTCCATGTACAGATCAAGATCAGCTATAAAATCGGCGTCATATATAAGGAGTCTATTTTTATAGCCCCTGAGCATGCAGACGTAATTTACAATGTGTCCTATAGGAGGTATTGCTGTGGCCTTATTGTGAATTATATCATCTTTCTCAATAAAATTACTGATTGTTGATACTATTCTGGGAAGTTTAATCATGAATTGAAGAGGATTTTCAAAATAAGGTAGTGCATGGAATTTAATTTCATCTTCAGAAAATACGTTGGTCAGATCATCATTATCTGGTATAATTTCTTTTTTCATAGGGGCAAAAACGTGCAGATCTTTAAAATGCTCTGAATGGGTCTTTAGTTCCCAGTACCAGCCGTCAATATCTACTTTAAATCTGTCTTTTTCAGTTAATGAAAAAGGTAACCATGTTATAAGGACATATCTCATCTAATTCACCTTTTTATTTTTACAAATTAAAATTTACCACATAATATATTATGATAATAAGTTATTAATATATTTAGTGCTCTTATATACTCCCTTCAAATTACTATAACTTAAAACATCAACAAAGGTTTTAAAAAAGAAATTAAGTCATATTTATGCTTTGTTACTTTTTATTAATCCTGTTTTTTTAAGTTTAAATGATAATACATATACAATTAGAGCTAAAAGTATAGAAGCAATAGTTACATTGATATCAAAATTTGATATTAAACCGAACTGCCATAAACTCCATGAAAATGGATAAAAAAAGTATACTCCGCTGTTCATATCTAGAAGAAGCAAATCCAGCATATAATGAGTACTTAAACCCAAAATAAATAAAATTAATGCCATCCTTTTATCTTTAAAGAATAATGATAATACGGATGCCGTAACTAAAGATCCTGCAGGAGTGTGTAATGCTGCAAGCCAGTAATAGCTGTATATATCGAAATAAAGAAGTGGTATTGATATTTTTACAATATCTGGAATCAATGCTCCAACCATACACAGGACAGTGTTTTCGGAGTTAAACTGCCTAAATTTAACTCCGAGCAAAGTACATATGGACCATGCCACTAAAATATGTGTTATCCAGTCAGGCATTTATTTCTCCTTCCTTCTAATAAATTCCAGATGTCTAAAATCGAATTTCCAGTATCTCCAGAAAATAATTACAATTACAACCAGTCCAATTATAGATCTTAAAAATATCGTTTCATAGCCTAATTTATTTATTTTAACAACCTTTACCCCTTTAAAATAGTTTGTAATAAAGAAAGCCCCCATTACCTCTACTTCAGATCCAATTTCAGGTCTTGCTGCGGATTCCACCTTAATCATGTTGTTATCCTCATCCAGAAGATCGAAACCATACTCCTGATGTCTGATTACTTCCCCAAAAATTGTGAATTCATTAGATTCCTGTTCTCCTGTTATATTTAATTGAGATGGTGAAAATTCTAAATGGGGTTCATAATTTTCATAATAGTTAACACAGAGAATTAATAGAATAGAAATAAGGGTAATAAAAATCAAAATTTTTTCAGAGACCCTATCCTTTTTCATAGCTTATTTTATGATAATAATGATATAAAATATTAACTATTATTATTATATGCTTTTAAAGCAATATTAATATTTTTAACAAAATAAAGATAATTTAAACCTATTTTTAATAATATGAACCCTGTAATGATATTTTTTTTATGTCATTAAAGTATAATATTTTAAATAAAACACTGCTTATGACTTTAAATTGCTCTATACTATTATTAATCCCACTTTTTTTAATTATATAATCTTTTTTGCCATCTTTTTAATTAATGAGCATATAAGTAAATCATAAAATTTATAAAATAGTAATACTAAATTAATATAATATATTATTATCAAACTGGTGATAAAACAATGATGCTTAACATAATATTACTTAATAATATAAATAAATGGCCGTTAATGGATTACAGTTATTTAATAACAATTGCCCTCATATTCTTTTTAATAATAAAAAGCCTATCTAATGATGATACTCCAAATAAATATACTAATTTACTGAATAAAGTATCTGGAGTTGCAATATATCCACTTTTACTACTATTTATCATCATGATCGCTTCTAAAGCGTTGGATGTAGCTTAAAATCTAAAATTATATATTCATGGAACTGTATGGGGTTGTAAAACATAAAAAATAAAGTTTATGCAATTGCTTTTTCGTAAGAATTTTTTACTTTATTTGCAACATTTTTCCAGTCAAAATTTTTCTCCACATCTTTCCTGGCTTTTTTACCTATTTTTTTCCTGTTGCTATCATTATTAACCAGTTTGATTATACTATCTGCAATAGCATCAACATCCCTCCTTGGAATTAACAGACCGTTTTTACCATTTTTTATAATTTCAGGGACTCCGCCAACTTCAGTTGAAATTGTAGCAATACCGCTGGACATGGATTCGAGAACACTCATTGGAAAGTTTTCATATAACGATGATAAGATAAATATATCCGAAGAAGCGTACAGGTAAGGCATCTTAAGATAATCAACATATCCAACGTAAGAGAAACTATCTTCAGGGATATCAAACCCGATTTTACCTGTACCTGCAAATAAAAAGTGAGCATCAACCTCATCTAATATTTTGGGAATTGCTTTTAATAAAAATGAGGCACCTTTGGCACCAATTAACCTGGAAGTAGACAGAACAACTGGAACATCAATATCTTCAAGTTTTGGGAATATATCATGGGAATTTTTTCCATTTTTTGGGCAGAAATTATCGGTATTAACTCCATTGTGTATCACTTCAATGGAGGATGGATCTATATTATAACTGTCCACAACCTGATTTTTTGTCCACTGGGAAACAGCTATGTAGTTCCTTTTTTTCTGGTGATAAATATATTCTAAAGAAACTAAAAGAGGATAAAGAAGATAAGTGGCTTTTTCAGAAAATTCTAGCTGTGAAAACCTTAGCCCAGAATCACTTGAAGCTTTTCTTTGTCCCTTTATAGTGGTATGTAATGTAGTTACAACAGGAATGTCTATGTTTCTAAATTGAAGCAATATATCAGGCATCTGCGCTGTATGGGTATGTATAAGGTCTATTTTTTCTCTTTTTATTAATTTGGGGAGACACTTAAAACATGCGTACTGGAACTTAGCATTATACATGAACGTATCATACGCTTCACTTATAAAATGAATCTGCACATTATCTGGAAAAATGGTTTCCAGATTATAATCATCTGTAGATAAGGCCTCGTTTTTAAAACCAAATCTTTGAGGAGCTACAATATGTATATTAACATCTTTTGGTAAGTTTCTTGATAATTCAACTACATAACTTCCAACTCCTCCCCATATTGGAAGAAATTCAGGGGCAAGCAACAATACATTCATTATTGAACCCCCTTATAAATGATAAAAACATATTTATTAATTTCATACATTTTGATGCATATATTCTTATTATTTGCTGTTTTTAATCCCATACAATGGTCTATCATAGAAGTATACCCTCTTTTAATCATTTTGCATTTCCCCAATAGGCCTGATTTGACAGACTTATGAGTTCACTATCTGAAAAATATTCAATTAATTTCCTCAGATTATTCAACGTTTTAGAACCGGAATTTCTAAAAACATGAAATGAAATATCATCAAATTCAGGGTTTTTATCGCTTATTTCCCATGGATGAATATAAACAACCCCATAGCCTGTCTTTTTTAGGGAGTACTTAAGCACAGTTTTTGTCCATAAAAGACCAAAATTACGTAAAAACCATCCCCCACCCCCCGGCAATCTTAAAAAAGGCAAAACTGACAATGGAAATTCTAAAATTTTTTTTCCATTATTTAAGGGCATATTAAAAGGTTGTATTGGGGCATCCTGATTACCATACCATCCAGGAATTTTCAGGCATGGAACAATAGAAGAATCATATTTAAAACCCTCTTTTAATAATGTTTCCAATTTTTCCATTGAATAATCAAAATTAGGAAATCTAAATCCCTTTAAGTCCGATATTATTTCATCCTTATACTTTTGAATGTCTTTTTTGAATTCTATTGCATTTTTGTATTTTTTATTATGATAAAATCCATGACATGCAATTTCGTTAGGGCTGCTTTTTAACATTTCAATTATTTCAGGATAGTTTTCTGCAGTTTCTCCTAAAACAAAAAAGGTACCACTAACTCCATAATCATCAAATAATGTAATTAGTTGTTCTGTTTTTTTTAATACGTCAGTTTTAGGAGTTTTTCCGTTGTAATTTTCAATAATTATCTTTTCAGCATCAAACCAGTTGGAATGAAACCATTCTTCTACATCCACAGTAATTGAAAGTTGCATGTTATCTACACCAATTTATTAATAATTTATATTATTATTTTAATATATTATTAATGTAATACTAATTTAAATAATTTTCGTATCATATTTATTACAAGAAAAGGATATTAAGTATAGAAAAAAAAATCAGAAGCTTATTGCAATGTTTTGGGACATCTATTGTAATAAAAATGAATTCAATGACCATATTGATATTATTATTTCATTTAAACTCCACGTATCCATAATACGTTGAATTAAAAATAAATTTGAGTTATATATGCTAAAAAACAAAAATTAAGAATTAAATTATTTTTTAAGATTAAATTAATATTAATATATTTTTTAATCAAAAACAGGATGAAATAAACATAATTTCGGATATAGTTATTTTAATAAAGCTATATGTGATTTTGATAAAAATTTATAGGGATATTGAATTTAAAAATTCATATTATATTACTTTTGAGGGTGCAAACTTAGAAATTAGTTTTAAATAATGAAATTATCACTGTAAATAGCAATTTTAATGATAATCAGCAATAGATAATTATATAAATAGTTAATAACTTAATATTATAATATAAAATTTTAAATAATTATTACTTAAATTGGCATAGTGGAGAAAAGAAGATGAAAAAAATTGTTGCCATTCTACCAGCATATAATGAAGAGGTTTCAATCGGTAGCATAGTATTAAACACAAAAAACTACGTGGACCGAGTTATAGTTATTGATGACGGTAGTGTAGATCGTACAGCCCAGATAGCAGAAATGGCAGGAGCAAGGGTTATAAAACACCCCTTAAACAAAGGTAAAGGTGCAGCCTTGAAAACAGGGTTTAGATCTATCGATGGATTCGATGTTATAGTAACTATGGATTCAGATGGACAGCATAATCCTGAAGAGATACCAAATCTATTAGAACCAATTCTAAAAGGGGAAGCTGATATCGTCAATGGCAGCAGATATTTGAACGGACATGATAAGGATACGCCTTCGTATAGACGCATTGGACAAACGGTTCTTGATAAAGCCACCAATTTAAACAGTGGTCTTAACATTACAGATAGTCAAAGCGGATTCCGTGCATTTGCAAGACATACTATCCCTATTTTTAGATTTAACAATGATGATTTCAGTATTGAAAGTGAAATGCTTGTTGATGCCGCAAATGCAGGTTTAAATATAAAAGAAGTGGAAATAGGAGTTCGTTATGATGTTGATGGCTCCACAAAAAATCCAGTAAGTCATGGATTAGGAGTTTTAATGAAAATAATAAATGATCTGGAATTTCAAAGACCATTGTTCTATTTCACAGTTCCTGGAACAATAATAATTACTGTTGGAATCACATTGGGTTTAATTTTCTTCGGTGATTATATAAACAACCTGAGTACAAGTCTGCTTCCCACATTCTTCGCAATATTACTTACCTTAGGAGGAGTATTTTTAGCATTCACAGGCATAATAATCGATTCAATAAGCAGGATGATAAATAGAAATGCAAAGAACTCTAACTATAATATCGAACTGGAAAATGATTATGAATGGGTTAAGGCAAAATAATTTCAACAGAGTCTTTAAAATTAATTTAGGAATTAATATTTGTCAAATACACTTATCTCTGTTTAAACAACAATTAATTTAACATAATCTATTTTACGGCTTTTCTGAAACATTTTTGATAATTCTTTAATTCTATCGGCCGATCCATCCAGAATAAAAATTTCCATACATTTATTTTCCTTTAAATGACTGTGTATTTGTGTATTGATAATATCCTCAAAATCATGCTTGATTTCTGTTACTCTATCTTCTACTTCCTGATTGTGGATCAGGACAAGTATAGAATTTATTTCGCCGCTTAATTCTTCTTTTTCTTTGTTATCAGCAATTAACATCCTTGCACTTGCCCTTATAACTTCTGATCTTCCTGAAAATCCGATTTCATCCTTAATTTTATCGATTTCTTCCAGTAATTTCTCATTTAAAGATATGCTGATTATTGGCATGATAATTATTATTTAATAACTTACTATAAATAATTTGATAAATTTTATTAACATAATATTTAAATATTAATAACTACTTAATATAATCGGAATAGATTAAAAATAACCTCCGGTGACCTTAATGGAAACAAGAAGGATATTAATCATATTATTGCTTCTTACTGCCACTATAATTGCTGTTTCATTTATTTATTCTGCCTCAATTAGTAAATTAGATACAAATAACGATAAAATCGGCGTAATAGTAAGTATACCCCCACAGGCAGAATTCGTTGAAAAAATTGGCGGCGATAAAGTTAAAGTAACGGTTATGGTTCCTCCAGGCGCTAATCCCCATACATATGAGCCATTACCAGATCAGCTTAATGATGTGAGTCAGGCAGAACTCTATGCAGAAGTTGGATCTGGAATTGAATTTGAAAATGTCTGGATGGACAAAATAAGCAGTGCTAATAAAAAAATGGTTATTTTAAACTGTTCTGAGGGAATAAATTTCATACCAAATACCGAAAATGAGGGAGATAATGAATATGATACACATGTTTGGGTTTCCCCGCAAAATGCAAAGATAATGGTTGAAAATATTTATCGGGGCCTAATTCAGGTAGATCCCGCAAATAGAGATTATTATAAAGCAAATAAAGATAAATACCTGAAAGAATTAGAAAAAGCTGACGAAAGTATAAGAAAATCTCTTTCTGGCCATAAAAACAATAAAATAATGGTCTATCATCCGGCATGGGGATATTTCTGCAGAGATTATGGACTCACACAAATCGCAATAGAAAAAAATGGTAAAGAACCAACTCCGCAGGGAATTGCGAGTCTTATAAACCAGGCAAAAAAAGAAAAAATAAAAATTATTTTTATTTCGCCTCAGTACAGTAGAAAAAATGCAGATGGAATAGCTTCAGAAATAGGGGGCCAGGTAATTACCGTTGATGATCTTGATAAGAACTACATTGAAAATTTAAATAAAGTTGCAGATTCATTTAATAAAGCTTTAAATAATTAATATAAACTTTAAATCATTTATACAGGCTAAGGAATATAAATGTTTGCTAAAGCACTTGAAATAGAAAAATTATACGTAAATTTCAATGAATTCAATATTCTTAAAGATATTAATCTAACTGTTAACGAAAAAGATTTTTTAGCCATTATAGGGCCAAATGGAGGAGGGAAAAGTACCCTGCTCAAAACAATTTTAAATTTAATCAAACCAGATAAAGGTAAAATACACATTTTCGGTAAAATCCCTAAAGAATCCCTTGATATAATGGGTTATCTGCCCCAAAATGCTCATTTTGACATGAATTTCCCCATCAATGTGTTTGATGTGGTTTTAATGGGTAGATACAATGGATTATTAAAAAATTACAATAAAAATGATAAAAAAGCAGTTATAAATGCTTTGAATGATGTTTCCATGCTTGAATTTAAGGATAGACAAATCAGCAGACTATCTGGCGGTCAGATGCAGAGAATTTTTATTGCAAGAGCCCTTGCAAGAGAGCCTAAAATACTTCTTCTTGATGAACCAACTGCAAGTGTTGATCCTAAAATGCAAAAGTCTTTTTATGAACTTTTATTGAAATTAAAGGAGAAAATGACCATAATACTTGTTACTCATGATGTTGGTGTGGTTTGCGAATATGTGGATAAAATAGCATGCTTGAATCAAAGATTATTTTACCATGGCACTCCTGAAGGCTCTGCAGATGCAATACAGAAAACTTACAACTGCCCCATAGACATCATAGGCCATGGGGTCCCACATAGAGTGTTTAAAAAGCATGAATAAAATAATATTTAAATCGAGGATATTTAATGTTAGAATTTCTCCAGTACGGATTTATGCAGAACGCATTTATCGCAGCAGTTCTGGTAAGCATAGCCTGCGGCTTGGTTGGTACATATGTTGTTGTTAAAAAGATAGTATCAATTAGTGGGGGAATTTCACATGCAGCCTTTGGTGGTATTGGTCTGGGATACTTGGTTGGTATCAATCCCATTTTCGCTGCAGTTCCCTTCAGCATTCTTTCTGCAATAAGTATTGGATTAATCAATAAAAAAATCAGGGTCAGCGAAGATACAGCTATTGGAATCCTATGGACTACTGGCATGGCATTAGGAGTTATATTTATTAATTTAAGCCCAGGATTTGCTCCAGATCTATTCAGCTATCTTTTTGGTAGCATACTCACTGTTCCGGACTCCGATTTAATTTTAATGTTCATTTTAGATCTGATAATTGTGGCCACTGTTTTCTTATTTAACAGGGAGTTTCTTGCTATTTCTTTCGATGAAGAATTTTCTAAGGCAATTGGAATTAAAGTAGAATATCTATATTTACTCCTTTTATGTCTTGTTGCCCTGAGTGTTGTCGTACTCATAAAAGTTGTAGGGGTTATATTGGTTATTGCCCTTTTAAGTATTCCTGCAGCAATAAGCACCCAGTATACCAGCAGCATCAACAAGGTGATGGTATTTTCGGTGATTTTGGGGATTATTTTAAACTTGACAGGCCTATGGCTCTCATATATATTTAATTTAGCTTCAGGCGCCACTATAGTTATAGTTTTAGGAATTGCATTTATTGTCTCTTCACTCATAAAAAAATATTGGTGATAATATTTAATCTGACTAATAAGCATCTTTAAAGCTATTATTTATAGAAAATAATCATATTATTCGGAATATAACATCTGTAATTTATTCATATTTTAATAAATTATTAATATTAATATGTAAATATTTAAATGTGTGAAAATAGTCACAATTTTCCTGAGAAAAACTCTTATTATTGTGATTATAATTGTATAATAGGACTTATCTAGTCTAGGTGAAAAGTAAAATGAATAATTATTTTTAAAATGTTCTTCATTCATTCTTTTCACCTCCTTTATGCCTTCTCTCTACATATTATTTTACATTAGTTTTTGAAATTTTAATTTTTATTAGCCACATTAGACCATATAATCCACCATTCTATACATATATAAATAAAGAAATTGAATATACGCTCATGAATAAGACATCAGTTATTTTATCCCTCTATATCATGATTTTTGCGGCTTTAATCCCTGCAGCTTTTGCAGATGTAATAGAACCTGGAATGAAAAATATTAACTATGATTATAAGATATCCAACATCAATGATTATCCTGAATATATTTTTTTAGCTCATGGAGTTCCTTCACCATCCCTTGAAATTATTACTTCCAAAGAATTCAGCTTTTATAAGTTAAGCACAGTTTCAATATATGCTGTTAAGAAATCAGATTTAAATGAGGAAGAATTGAAAAATATGGATGATCTTCAAAATTTCTTTAATAATAATTCAAAGTTAATATCTTCTGATATAAAGCTTGATGGAAGCTATGGAAATGTTGGAATGGACAATCCTCTTGATAATGTTCTTTTAGAGCTTGAAATAACCTCCATAAATGATAATAAGATGAACATTAAAAAATCTAAAGTAATTTATTATTATTCTGACGGATCTACTCAAGAGGAACTTATAGAAAATCAAGATGTTTTACCTGAGCCTTCAAAAAATAGTATTAGCAATATATACTTTTTAATTCCTGTTTTAGCCATTACTGCTATTGGTATTATTTTCATTTTAAGGAAGTTAAGATGAGTAGTTGTCTTAGGAAATTCTCATCCTTTGGTATAATTCATATATTCAATAAATTAAAGTAATTCCAATGAATCAGTTAATGCTTGCCTGGCTAATAACAATTGTTGTTGAATTTTTCATTTACTTATTTTTTATTAAAAAGAACCCTTTGAAGCTTTTTTTATATTCTGCACTTATAAATTCCATTACAGTGCCACTTGCAACCTATGGTTATTTAAACGTTCTTAATAACATTTTTTTTATGGAGTTAATTATTACTTTAGTTGAAAGTGTTTTAATAATGTCACTACTTAAGTTAAATTACAAAAAGGCGTTATTTATTTCCATTACAGCTAATTTAGTCACTACAATAATTGGATTTTTATTATAAACTTAATATAAGCACATTTGTTAAAATTAATTATTTACTGATTCTAAATAATATCTTTTTCTAAAACATTTTTAAACATTTAAAGTGTGCTAACAATTGAAAACAATATAAAAATACCTGATACTTATTTATATAGTAATAATAAAATATATAATTCTTAAAAACCAGATTAGAGTACGGAGGAATGTCTATATAATAAAGATTGATGGTATAACTGAAAAGATCAAAAAAGCTATCTATAGTAGTGCAGTTAAGAGAATTTTTAGGACATTCCGCCACTTTTAAAATTAAATCTTGGTTTCTTTTAATCGGATGACGATTTCCCCCATATCCACAAAATCAACGGAACCCCCAAGTTGTTCCAGTATGGATTGAATAAATCTTAATTCAGGAGTTTTTAATTCAATACTATTTTTATCATCAACATCGGAATTTAAAGACAGTTTAAAAACTTCATCATCTTCCATTTTCAAGTCTATATATATCCCGGAAGCATTATTTTTCAATTTATCTAATATAAGTTCATTTAAAACTAATCCTAATGGAATAGCAGTATTTATGTCCATTAAAATGTCCTGCATTTCCATATTAACCTTTACAAGGCCTTCATCCACTGCATATATTTCAAATAAATATTTTAAAAGGTCTTTTGCGTATTTATCAAAATTGATCATTGCAAAATCCTCAGATTGCTCCAGTATATCATGCAGCAGAGTTATTGCATTTACACGGGTCTGGTTTTTAATATTAAGATCATGTATATCTTCTTCTTTAATTAAGGAGGGATCCAGACCAATAATACCTGAAATTAACTTTAAAGTAAATTGAATACGCCTGTAAATCTCTTCTATAAGTATTTCTTTTTCTTGAATTTCTTCTTGAAGATTTAAATTAGCATTTTCAAGCTCTTCAGTTCTCTGCTCAACCAGTTCATTCAGATAATATCTGTGACGTATTAATTCATCTTCAATTAGTTTACGTTCAATTGCATAAGAAATAGATCTTGATAATAAAAGACTGTTTACCTGCCCTTTAACCAGATAATCCTGAGCACCTTCTCTTACAGCTCTAATGGCCAGATCTTCATCATCGAAGCCAGTTAATATTACAACAGGTATTTCCGGGGCCTGATCATAGACACTTGCGAAAGTATCAAGACCTGTACTATCTGGAAGATTTAAATCAAGGAGCAGTATATCAAATTCTTCTTTGACAAGGGCATTTAATCCATCATTGAGTTTTTGAAAGTGGTAAAGGTCAAATACAGGGTTTTTTATCTCTTTGAGCATTTCTTCAATTATTCTGAAATCCTCAAAATTATCCTCAACTATTAAAACCTTAATAAGTTTTTCTTCCATATTAAGCCTCAAATTCTTTGAATTTGTGGTTCGGAAAATCTTCGATTTTTCTCAACCTCAATAAGATTTATAAACCCTTAAATATTTTAGCCCTTAAATATTTTAGACAATACCTATAGATGAAATGCTTTAAGATTATTAATAAGTTAAATTATGATATATCTAACTCATTCTGGGTAATTCTATCATTTTAAGCCAGAAATCCTCAATAGATCTGATAACCTTAAGAAAACGATCAAAATCAACCGGTTTTGTAATATAGCAATTCGCATGATTACCATAAGTTTTTATAACATCCTCTTTTGAACTGGAAGTTGTTAAAACTACTATTGGGATATACTTAAAGTTATCATTCTCTTTTATCTCTTTTAAAACCTCACGACCATCTTTACGCGGCAAATTAAGGTCTAATAAAATTATGTCAGGCTTAGGTGCGTCTCCAAAACCTGCTTTTTTATTTAAAAAATTAAGTGCATCCACACCATCTTTAACAACATATATTTCATTATTTGAATCTGTATCCTTAAAAACTTCCTTAATTAAACGAATGTCTGCAGGATTATCCTCTACCAATAAAATTTTTATTGGATCTGTCATTAAATATCTCCCCCAAATATTAAATCTATATTGCAAATACAATTATGAAAAATATGGATTCCATGGTAAAATGCAGTGCTCTGTGCTGCAAATGAGTCATTTTAAGCCCTGCAAGTTCATGATAAAGATCCACCATCATATGGACTAATGCGGCCAGTATGCCAATTTCCAGTGATAGGAATACAATTGAAATAATAATTAAGTGGAATACAGCTTCTATACCCTCATGAATGACCCATAGTCTTATATTTGATACTACATTTCTTTTAATAATACCTGCAAGCAGTATATAGAAATCAGCGAAGATGCTCCACATTATTTTACTGTGGACTTCATCACTTATGGCAAGCGCCAAAGCGATGTAGAACCATAAAATTTCCATCAATATCACCGTTATAAACGAAATAATTCTTATTATGAATATTCTTTTCAAATGGTTTATACATATTAAAATATAATTTATTATCAGTAAGAGTTATTCTTGTTTTCATTATTTGTAAAGTTTTCTTAATTTAAGTCTGCATAATGAAGCTGATATAAATACAGTAATATCAATTATTTTTCCACGTATAATGAATAGTTTTAGTCATAAAAATAGTTATGGTTAGATTTTTTTATATGATTTTTCTAAAAATTACAGGCTTTTTTATGGTAACCATGGATTGTGGCATGCAAATAGTTGAATATACTGAGTATATGATTTGCAAAGTTCAATATATTCAATTATAATTAATTTTTTATCATTAAATGTTGTATGCACAATTAATAATTTAATTAATGGTTATTATTTATTTTAAAATTTTTAAATTAGAAAAAGCAATATTAATACAAAAAATATATTAACTATTACAAATAAATAAATAGTTGAAGTTATGAGGAAATCGGGGAATACTCATAACTTCCCTCCAATACTATAGATATGCATTATGTTGTAGTAATGTATATAATCCGCTGCATAAAGGATTTCCATACAAAAACTATGACTAAAAAAAAGTTGTGAGGAAATTCATAATATCAGGGGCCACTAAACTCCTCACAACTTTCTATTTGCATTATAATTAAATATAAAATAATAATATACTACATTAAACTTAATATGAATTTTTTTTAAGCCATAGCCAATAATGACCAGGGCAATCCATATTAACGTGGTTTTTTTATTAAAATAAAAATATATCAATTCTGTACTTAATTGGATGCATAAATAAATTTAATTTTTATTTAATAAAGTAAAATAAAAAGTTGAACCAATTCCTAATTTTGATTCTACCCAAATACGACCACCATAAATATTAATGATTCGTTTTACTATAGCAAGACCAATCCCAACACCTTTATATTCACCAATTGGATGTAATCTTTTGAAAACCTCGAATATTTTATCATAGTACTTTTCTTCTATTCCCATACCATTATCACTTACAGAAAATAACCATTCATCGCCTTTATTTTGTGCTGAAATATGTATTATGGGAGGAAATACCTTTTTACGGAATTTTAAAGCATTATCAATTAAATTATGAAAAACTATGCCAATTTCCTTTTTATCACCATAAATCATCGGTAGTTGATCAAATGTTATTTTTCCATGACATTCTTTAATAGTATACTGTAAATTAGATAAAACCTCTTTAAGTACTTCTTCAGCACTGAAATATTCTAAATTTGAATTTTTATTTCCTAAATGAGAATAATCATGCAATCCTATAATCATACGCTGCATTCTGGATGCTCCACCTACAATATATTCTATAAAATCATCTGCATCCTTATCTAATTTACATTTATATCGTCTTTTAAGAAGTCCAGCATAGCTGGCCATAGTACGAAGTGGTTCCTGCAGATCATGGCCTGTAATAAAATAGAAATTCTGTAATTCGACATTAGAATCTTTTAACTTATTTATTACTTTTTTTAAATGTTTTTCATTATCTTTTGATTCTTCTAACATTTTATAAGCTGAAATATCATTTACAGCTATCTGAAATCCTTTAAACTTTTCCGTATCATCAATTATAATCATTGCTTTTATATTAGCATAAAAGTGAGTATTATCTTCTCTTATAAGTTCAATTTCACATTCCTGATTTTCCCATGTTTCTAAAGTCTTCTTCATACATCTGGAAAAATTATTTAAAGAATCATCAACCAAAAAAAGTTCAAATAATCTGTTTATAATATCTGATTTATCCCGACCTAATAGTATAGTACCCTCTAAATTTACGTTGGTAATTATTAATTCTTTATTTAAAGTAAAAAATCCGACAGGTGAGAAATTATAAAGATCAGAATATTTTCTCCTGAATTTATCCAGATTTAAAAGGGCATTTTGAAGCTCATTATTTTGCATTTCTAATTCTGCTTGATAAATTCGAAGTTCACTAATTAATCTAATAATATTTTCACTGATGTATCCTTCTCCATAGGCCTCTTCCAATAACTTTTCAGTAATATCCTGAATTTTGTCAGCCTTGGTCATCAAATACCTCGTAATATGTAATTACATACTTGCATTATGGAAATGCACGTACCATGCTAATATATACTATTTTTTAATATAGCATAAGAAAGTGTTAAAACGAATAATAGGACAAAATAATCCTTTTTTTAACCTTCCAGTACGCCTTTATGCCATTTATGATATATATTCCAGTGTAATATTATTTGTAAATATTTAATATTTATAATATACTAAAAATATTAAATCAAAAATATTATATAATACTTATTAATTTTCAATTGGATAATATGTTTTATAAATAAATAAAAATCATTATTTAAGGATTTAAAAATAAAAAAATGTTTATTATTATATAAAATCGTTTATAATTAAATAATTATAGTAAATATATAAATTAATGAAATATTAACCATTAAATATTATTTTGAGCTTTATAAATACCATAATAATATTAAAAAAATATTTTTAATTAAAATGGAATATTAAAAAATCTTAAATTTACTTAAAGAGTATTTTAATAAATATTTATAAAATGGAATATGGTTAATAATAATATATCTAAAATAAATTATATAATTAATAGTATTCAATTAAAGTTATTTTATTAGCTAAAATTGGAATTAAAGAAAGATTAGAAGGATAAATTACTTCTATAACACTTTAACTTCCTATCGAAGAGTAATACTCAAAAAAGTATATAATATAAAGAAGAACATATCACTAAACTACCAAGATTATATATTAATCAAACTTATTCTAAAGGAGAAACTAGATGACCAACGATAACATTCCAAAAGACTATGATCATAAAAAAGAAATCAAATGGCAAAATAAATGGCAAAAAGACAATATTTACAGGTTCATAGGTGATGGAACAAAACCAGGTTACATAATAGACACACCTCCACCATATCCAACAGGAGCAACCCACATGGGACATGTGCTTAACTGGACCTACATTGATATAATTGCAAGATTTAAAAGAATGCAAGATTATGATGTGCTTTTCCCTCAAGGATGGGATTGTCACGGGCTTCCAACTGAAGTTAAAGTTGAAGAAATCCATAACATCAAAAAAGGCGATGTTCCGCGCGATGAATTCAGAAAAATGTGTGTAGATCTAACCAGTGAAAACATAAAGCAAATGAAAGCGCAGATGATATCACTTGGTTTTTCACAGGACTGGTCAAGTGAATTTGTAACCATGACTCCTGAATATATGAAAAGAACACAGCTCTCATTTTTAAAAATGTATCATGAAGGGCTGATTTATAGAGGAATCCACCCGGTAAACTGGTGTCCAAGATGTGAAACTGCCATAGCCTTTGCAGAAGTAGAATACCACGAAAATGAAACTTATCTGAATTATCTAGAATTCCCGGCAGAAGAGGGAGAAGATGGGGTTTTAATAGCTACAACAAGACCTGAACTATTATCCGCGTGTGTAGCAGTTGTAGTGCATCCAGAAGACGAAAGATATAAAGAACTGGCAGGTAAACGCCTTGAAGTACCCCTTTTCGGACGTTCAGTAGAAGTAATAACAGATGCTGAAGTAGATCCTGAATTTGGAACCGGAGCGGTTATGATATGTACTTTTGGTGATAAAACAGATGTATTGTGGGTTAATAAGTATGATCTGGATATTATAGAAGCTATTGATGAACAGGGAATAATGCAGGATGTTTCAGGAGAATACTGCGGCCTCAGTATTAAAGAATGTAAAGAAAAAATCATTGAAGATCTTAAAAAAGAAGGTTATCTTAAAAAACAGGAAAATGTAGAGCAGAATGTTGGCCTATGCTGGAGATGTAAGGCTCCAATAGAGATACTTGTTAAAAATCAGTGGTTTGTAGCTGTTAAAGACCTTATTGAAGATGTAAAACATACCACAGATGAAATAAAATGGACACCAGAATATATGGAGACAAGACTCCTAAACTGGACTGGTTCGATGGACTGGGACTGGTGTATTTCCCGTCAGAGAATCTTTGCAACTCCAGTTCCTGTATGGTATTGTAGCAAATGTGGAAAAGTTCATATAGCTTCAGAAGACATGTTACCTGTTGATCCAACTCAAGATAAGCCTGAAGGTAAATGCGAGTGTGGTAATAATGAATTTATTGGAGAAACTGACGTTCTGGATACATGGATGGACAGTTCAATTAGTCCGCTTTCAATTACTGGTTGGCCAGATCAAAACTTTAAAAATTACTACCCTACAGCATTAAGACCACAGGGACACGATATTATAAGAACATGGGCATTTTATACTATACTCAGGTGTAAAGCTTTAACTGGAGAAAGACCTTTTGATGAAATAGTCGTGAATGGAATGGTATTTGGTGAAGACGGCTATAAAATGAGTAAATCCAGAGGAAATGTAATTTCAACTGAAGAAGTTTTAGAAAACTATGGTGCCGATGCTCTTAGACTCTGGGCTGCAAATAGTGTTCCTGGTTCTGATGTTCCATTTGCATGGAAAGATGTAAAATACGGCTATAAATTCTTAAGAAAATTTTGGAATGCATTTAGATTTATAAACATGCATATTGAAGGGTTTGAAGCCAGTATGGATGAAGAAGAAATTATTGAAAATTTAAATCCTATGGATAAATGGATATTATCAAAATTAAACAGGTTAAATGTCGATGTAACCAATGCAATTGAATCTTATACTTTTGCAAATGCTGTAAACAAAATTCAGGCATTTATATGGCATGATTTCTGTGATGAATATATAGAAGCGGTGAAGTACAGACTTTATGGAGATTCAACAGAACTGGTAATATCTAAAGAAGTGGCGCAGTACACACTTAAAACTGTTATATTGACATCATTAAAGCTTTTAGCTCCGCTAACTCCTCACTTTGTTGATGAAATTTATGGTTATATGTCATCAGAGGATTTAAGTATTCATAAAACACTCTGGCCAGAAGTAAATGAAAAATTAATCAGTAAAAGCGCAGAAGAAACTGGAATGGTTGGAGTGGAACTTATAGGAGAAATCAGAAGATTTAAATCTGGATCTAAAATGTCTTTAAACGCTCCAATTAAAATATTGAACATTTACACAACAAATTCAGACTTAATTGAAGAAATAGAAGAGCTAAGCGCTGATATTAAGGGTACAATGAGAATAAATGGTTTAAATGTAATGTCTGGAAAGCCGGATATTAAAGAGAAAGTCACTGAAATTATTCCTCAGATGGCAAAAATAGGTCCTGAATTTAAAGGTGAAGCACCTAAGGTAGTAAAATACCTTCAATCAGCAGATATGGATGAAATTGTAGCCAAACTTGATGAAGATGGCGAAATCATTATTGATGGATGCAAAATAACATGGGATCATATAGAGGCTAAAAAAGAGGTTGTCGGTGAGACCGGTGAAAAGGTGGAAATAATCCATGCTTCAAATCTGGATGTAATTCTGGAAATAATCGTCTGAAAATGTGATTTAATAAAATATCTGAATTAATTTCAAAGTGATTTAATGAAACTTGAAATTCAAAAAACAGAATCAATTGAAGGAGTTATTAAAGCACCGCCTTCAAAAAGCTATACCCACAGAGCAATTATAATTTCATCTCTTGCAGATGGGAAATCAACCCTCAACGATCCACTGTTTTCAGAAGACACATTAGCATCAAAAGATGCATGCATAGCTTTGGGGTGCGAAATTAAACAGAAAAAAGGTAAATTACTGGTTGAAGGTACTGGAGGAGTTCTTAAAACTCCTGAAGATGTTGTAGATCTTAAAAATTCAGGAACTACACTTAGAATAATGACTTCAGTTGCATCTCTTGCCCCTGATTATACAGTTTTTACAGGGGATAGTTCTCTTAGAACAAGGCCAATGCAGGATTTACTGGATGCTCTTAAAAAACTTTCTGTTACTGCATTTTCTACAAGAAGAAATGGAAAACCCCCAATTTGCGTTAAAGGTGGATTTAAAGGAGGACCAACTGAAATTAAAGGAGATATAAGCTCCCAATTTATTTCATCACTTCTTATAGCTTCTCCTTACGCTGAAATCCCTGTTGATATAAATATTAAAGGGAATTTCATATCCAAACCATACGTTGATATGACAACCGATGTTATGGCGAAGTTTGGAGTGAATCCTGATTATGATAAAAAAAACAATTCATTTCATATAGAACCCCAAACCTATAAATCCAGAGATTATACAATTGAAGGAGATTATTCATCAGCTTCTTATATAATTGGGGCTGCAGCAGCTCTTAAATCCGAAGTCAAAATACAAAATCTTTTTGAAAACTCAAAACAGGGAGATAAACAGATATTAAATATTGTTAAGGAAATGGGTGCTGAAGTTAAATTTAAAAAGGGTGAAGTTATAATACGTGGATATGGGAAACTTAAAGGAGTAGAAGTGAACCTTGAAAATTCTCCAGACCTATTACCAACAGTTGCGGCATTGGGAGCAATTGCTGAAGGTGAGACAGAAATTATAAATGTTGAACATGCTCGCTATAAAGAAACCGACAGAATCCACACATGCGCTCTTGAACTATCAAAACTTGGAGTTCAGTTAGAAGAACGAAATGATGGTCTTTTAATTAAGGGTGGAGCAAAAGGTGGTACTGTTAATTCTCATGGTGATCACCGCCTTGTTATGGCTCTTTCACTGGTAGGATTGAAGGTTGGCAATGTAAAAATAGAAAATGCATCTGTTTATGATGTTTCTTTCCCCAATTTCCCAGAAGGCATGAAGGAACTTGGATGTAACATAAATAAGATATAATTAATCAAAACATATCTTTAAACAAATACAGGTGAAATAATGACAGAAAGGAAGAAAGGGGCTAAAATTGTGATTTTTGGTTCAGCAGACTCAGGGAAAACAACAACAATTGAAAATATTCTTGAGAAAAAAGAAGAGAAAGTAACAAAAATTGAATGTAAAGGAACAACAGTTGCACTTGATTACGGAAATGCAATGATTAACGGTGAAAAATTCCATATATTCGCCACTCCAGGACAGGAAAGATTTCAATTCATGCGTGAAATACTTTCAAACGGGTTAGATGGTGCAATTGTGGTTATAGATAACTCTAGAGGAATTACAGATACTGATAAACAAATAATGGATAATTTAAACTCTAACAATATCCCTTATGTAATATTCTGCAATAAACAGGACATAGTGCCTGGAAAAATAGAATCACCGCACATTAAAGAAGATATCCCAATAATACCCACTACAGCGAAGTTTGGGGAAGGAATTCATGAGGGATTAGAAACTCTTTTAGAGTTAATGGAAACTTAATCTAATTACTTTTATTTTATTTTTTTGATATTATGTCAATAACTTTAGGTCCATCAACCATTGCCAGTCAGTTCTGGTGTGAAATGGCAGTTGATTTAAGGCGTAAATATGGGGAAGTTTCAACACCAGAAAAGGAAATGGGTAGTGAAATCCATAAGGACCGATTCCTTGAAGTTTTAGAAGAAATTGTAGTTGAAATTAAAACTCCAGGGGATAGACTTCATTCTAATGTCCATAATATGTTGGTAGGACTTGAATTATATAAAAAAGAAGGTTTAACCCGCGAACTCCCCATTTTGGCTAAATTTGATTCTGTGCATCTTATGGGTATAATTGATGAGATAAGAGAAATAGAGGAAATTCAAAAGGGAGTAAAAACAAAAAAGACGCAGATTGTAGAGATGAAAACCCGTAGAAGTTTGAATCCACCATCATCGCAGCAGATACTTCGAGATAAGATGCAGGGAATGATTTACTGGTACGGGCTTAATTCAATGATAAATAAAGAGACTGAAATGGGAGATTTCTGGACAGTTTATGGGGTTGATTTAATAGAAAATGACTTTAATGAACCTATTTTAAGTGAAGAATATATGAAAAGCCTTGAAATTCCAAGAGAAAAGCAAATAGAATATGGGAGTCTCCTTTCAATTGGAAACTTAATTAATAATGTTCTTAAAATGGCCTGTGAATTGCCTGAACTATCAAAAACCATTGAAATTATTTATATACACCAAAAGACACTTATGGAAGTCCATAAAGAAAGATATAAATTTGATGAAAGGTTTTTTACTCGTGGAATGAGATGGGCACTTGAATACTGGTCTGGAAAAAGAGAACCAACATCAGTTGGAGAAGCAAATAACTGGAAATGTGATTTTTGCAGTTACTACACTGTTTGCCCAGCAATACACAAGAAATGGAGACAAGGTGATTAAAATTCAAAACTTTGAAAGGATCAAAATAATAATGAAAAGGCTTCACAAATACGTTAAAAAGCCTGTAGGAAATACAAATCCGTTTAGAGTCCTGATTACAACCATTTTATCTCAGAGAACCAGGGATGAAAACACAGATGAAGCCGCAGCAACTCTCTTTTCAGTCTACAAAACACCTGAAGAAATCGCCAATGCTCCTCGTGATGAAATCGAAAAATTAATTAAAAAAGCGGGCTTTTTCAGGGTAAAAGCACAACGGGTAAAAGAAACTTCAAGGATAATCCATGAAGAACACGAAGACGCCGTTCCCGACAATATAAAAGAACTTTTGGCACTTCCAGGAGTTGGAAGAAAAACTGCAAATTGTGTTTTAGTTTATGGATTTAGAAAAAATGCAATTCCTGTAGATGTGCATGTACATCGAATATCCAATCGAATCGGGCTTGTAAAAACAAAAACTCCAGAGGAAACTGAGCTTGAACTTACGAAAATCGTTCCAAAGAAGTACTGGCTTGATTTGAATGAGAGTTTTGTGAGGTTTGGGCAGGATATTTGCCGACCGATTGGTCCAAAGCATGAAGAATGTCCTATAAATGATTTATGTGATTTTTACAGAGATATGAAGAAAAAATCTTCTTAAAATACCAAATTTATTACTTTTCATTAAATAATTTGACATTAATTTTAAGTTTAATCTTTTTATTGTTTTTAAAGCTATTTATGCATTCAAAGTGCTCATTTCTAGAAATTTTTAAATATTATTTATTATATAATTAATAATACTTTTATCAATATACTTATTAATTGAAGGAATGATACTTTGCGAAATATCCTGTATATTGGCTCATTTGCTTTATTTTTCCTTGTTACAGTTGGTATTTTAAATTTCGTTCATGTAGATAATAATCTGGCTCAAAATAATGTAAATGAAAACAGCATACAGACAATTGATCCTCATAAAGACATAAAAATTTTAAGTAGCCAGATGATAAAAGAAGATGGAAACTGGATAATTAGTGGAAAGGTGCAAAATACAGGAAATTATAAAATGCGATATGTCTCCATAACCGTTAATTTTTACGGGAAAAATGGAAATCTATTATATTCCACTTTTGCTGGTGAAAGTTACATCACTCCCGGCGAAATCTGGAATTTCGAAGTCAGGTATCGAAAATCTGTGGCTCCTTATTCTTATAAAATAGAAGTGGGACCTATCATGTATAATTAAGATATTATTCAAACCTTTCGGCAAGCTCTTTAATACTCTTTTGAAATTTGGGTTGAATATAAATAACAGGCTGCTTAATTGAAATAGCTTTGTCCTTCAAACCTTTATCAGATGTAAAAAGAATTGAATTTGTCACCACAGCAACTTCAAGAATTATATCATCTTCAGTAGCTATAAGTTTATTTTTATTTTCGGGCAAATCTACTCCATAACTGCAATATAAAATGTCTATTTTTCTCTCTGATTCTAATTCCTTTAATTTTTCAATTTCATTCCTAAAACCAGCTTTTAATTTTCCTTCACATAAAATTGAAACTATTTCTCCAATAAAACCTGGAATTAATATTTCAAAGCCATCTAAAAAGCCCAGTTCTATCATCCTTGAAAGAGTATGAGATATTAAAACACAAATATCTGGTAGAATTCGAATACTTGGATCATAATCATTAAATTTCATTTTGCATTCATCCTGTTTAATTAAACTGTAAATTGAATTAATTTATGCTTGTTTTATAATTTAACGTGGGCTAAATTAAGTTTAACTCTTATATTTTTAGTGGTTTCTATTTTTTTAAATAATACTTAATATTAAAATATTAATACTATTAATTATATAATTAATATTATATAATTAAAAGGTATGATTCATTTGCGAAGTGCAACACTTTTATGCTCAATTGGACTGGTATCACTTGTTGTAATCAGCATTTTAGGGATTACTCACTTAAATACAAATTCAACTTTGAGTAATGACCAAAATGATGTACGTACAGCACTTCAAAATGGAAACCCTTCCAGTGGAAATCTTAAAATTTTAAATCATCAAATGACAAAGTCAATTTTTGGTAATTGGATAGTTAAAGGACAGGTCGAAAATACAGGGTCTAGCGAGCTTCGCTATGCTACAATTGAAGTTAATTTTTACAAAAATGGAAATTTATTGTATACAAACCCTGTTAATTTAAACAGCATTGCTCCTGGCGAGACTAAAGACTTCGAAGTTATATATAAAGGTTCTGATAGCTCACCAGACTCATATAGCGTTGTTTTAGGGCCATACTTATAACTATTTTAATCATTTTTTGTTTCAAATTAGACAAAAGAATTTAAATCATTTGATTTATAATTTAAAGGGTAATTTAAGCATCCATTATTCCATAAGGTTATTTTAATTTTTTAATAGTATAAATCTCAAATAATTTTTAGTTTTATTCAGAATAATCCCCTATTTTAATTTTTCTCCATTTAATTAATTTCTTTTTGCCTTCATCGATAGAATTAGGACTATTAGCCTATTAGCTTTGTTAAACTGCAATATATTTATATTAGCAACAACAAATCATAATTTACCTAAAATAGGAGGTTGTTTAATGGATAAAATAGCGGTAGCTATAATAATAACTGTAATACTTATTGCAGGAGTTTCGGCTGGTTATTATAATTATTATGGCCAAGACCAGACAAATCAAACCCAGTTAAAAGACCAAAACCAAACACAATTACAGAACCAGACACAATATAGAAACCAAACCCAAAATTGTACCAATAACTGCAGCCAAATACAGAACCAGACCAGATATAGAAACCAAACCGGTGACTCGATTCAAGATAAAGATCAAAACAGGACCAGAGTCAGAACCGATGGTTAAACTCAACTATTTATATTTTTTTTATCATTTTTTGAAAACATCCCCCAAAATTAATTTTACCGTCTTTTTAGATATTTTTCATAGTTTAAATTTTAAAAATTATTATATAACTTATATACCTTTTTAAATTGCTTTTTATAGTAGTATTATGAATATTTAGAAGTTACTAAAGGACTTTTTGATTATTTTTAGTTTCTATTTCATGTTTTTAAAGTAATTTTGTTTCTATATTTAGAACAAAATACTAAAAAAAATTAATATATATTAGAATCCATTAATAATAAAATTTAACAATTTTTTTTTGAATTACATAATTAATAATTATTATTATATATATTTAATACCATATTAATATTAATAGCATAAAATTTAATACATTAAGGCTTATTTTCATTCAAATATATATATTTTTTCTATTAATTCAAATCGAAAAGTATTAAAGTGTGAATATCCTATTTGGAATAAAACATACGGAAATAAAATAAGTAATACATAAATAGGGCGGATTTGTATGAAAAAAGAATTTAAAAAAATATTGGATCATCCAATAGATAGGAGAACATTCCTAAAAGCTGTCGGTGCAGGTACAGTTGCAACACTGTTTGGCGGACAGGCAACAATGGAAGAAGTCTTTGCGGCTTCTCCAAAGGTTGGAATACTCCAACTTGGAACTTGCGCAGGATGCCAGGTTTCTCTGACAGAATTTGGGATGGATATGAGGTACATTAGCTCCTCAAACCCAACTGTTGCTGACATACTGCCAACAATAGACATAAAGTATGCACCACTTCTTGTAGATGTGCTGGCTGAATCATTTGAACAAATAAGTTCCCTAGATATTTGTATAATCGAGGGTATTGCAGGTCCAACAGTTGAATCTTCAGAACTTCTGGATCATGCAAGGTCAATTTCAAGTAAGGTAGTTGCTCTAGGAGATTGCGCATCATTTGGTGGAGTGCCTGGTTTAAACAGAAGTAAAGGTTTATTGAATCTCTATCCCGTAAATGAAGTAATTTCTGTAGATGCCTACATCAGAGGATGTCCACCACAACCAGAACAAATCTGGTACATGGTAACTGGCGGTGCTATTGGTGAAGCAATAAAACCAGGAAAAGTATGTGATTCATGTATTTATGATCCTGAAGGCCCTCAGGCAAATGAACTTGGTCGATCAGGATGTAAAAAACACCTTGGATGTCAGGGTCACGATACTCCATGGCAATGCGGAGCTACAAGAAGTACTGATGGAAAAGCACCCTGTACGCTGGTTGATGATATTTGCATAGGCTGTTACAGAGACAAGTACCCCGAAACACCATATTATGAAAAAGGCCAGGTAAGGATGAGAAATAGATTCGGAACTGGAAATGAAACCCAGAATACAACAGCAACAAACTCAACGGTAAATGCAACAGCAAATAAAACAGGGCTGATGGGTAAATAGGTGATCTAAATGGCAGTTGAAATAAAACCGGTAACTAGAATTGAAGGCGATGGAAAACTTGAATTAGAAACATACCTAGTTGATGGGAAATTAAAAGTAAAGAACCTTCTAACACCCTCTGATGGAACTTTGAATTTACCAACAGATAATGGTGCAAGATATCCTAAGTTTTGTGTCACAGAATTTAGAGGATTTGAGAAATTTGCAGTTGGGGAACAGCCAGAAACTGTTACAAAGCTAGTTCCAAGGATATGTGGTGTTTGCCCAGTACCGCATAACATGGCAAGTACATGCGCAGTTGAGGCAGCCTACGGCACAAACATAGTTAACAATGCAAAAGCAGTTAGAAGACTCATGCTCGCAGTACACACAGTTCACAGTCATCTTCTGCACTTTTTCGTACTTGCTGGGAAGGACATGTTGCCTCATAGCATAATAGACCAGGAACTCCCAAACATAATCAGTGCCCACAACAAGGCACAGGCTTGTGTAGCGGTATTTGGAGGAAAACCTGTTCATCCTGCATCATGTATCCCTGGAGGACAAACTAAAGTCCCAAATGCAACAGAAATTGGACAGATCAAAGCAAGAATGCAAGAAATACAAAGTTATGCTGTATCCCTTTTAGGTACTTTAAAAGGAGCTCTATTGGCCCTACCAAACGACTTTGGTATAAGACCCTGCAACTATATGAGTTCGGGTGTTCCTTTCTACAGCGGTGTTTCAGGATCATTTTCATACTTTGGAACATCTGGAGGGGTTGTAATAAGGGACTCATCAAATCCAACAGACTTCAATTCAGCCACTATAGCTCCATTTAACCCCGAAAATGTGAAAGAAGAAGTTATAACTCCTTATGGAAGTGTTATAAGCCTTCCAACAAACTACAGTTACACCAAAAGACCATATTATGCCTATAATGGTGTAAACTATGTCTGTGAAGTAGGGCCTCTTGCAAGACTTGGAGTAGCATACAAGGCTGGAGACAGTGTTGTTAAATCAACAGTAGACAGCATTGCATCTGATTGGGGTGTTGCTGCAAATGATATATTATCTCCTTCAACAAGAAACAGGCACATAACCCGACTTATAGAAACAGTGATAATGATCGAAATGATTCTAAATGGCGGCTGGTCAAACATAGCTCATGTGGACAGTTACTCACCTCCAAACGAGAAATCAGGATATGGTGTTGGCGTGATTGAAGCACCTCGTGGAACACTGATACACAGAATAAGAGTAGGATCTGATTTAAAAACTGCATCCTACGACTGTATGGTACCAACTACAGCAAACACAGGAGCTTTTGAAGAAGCTGTAGCAGATGATTTAGTGGAGATAAGACCCGAAACAATATCATTGTTAGGACGTGACCCCACTGAAGATGAAAAACTACTTTTAGGTGATGCAAGCCGAACAATAAGAGGATTTGATCCATGTTGTTCATGCTCTTCACATATGATAGAAATTAAAAACCCAGATGGCACCATAGATGGCACAAAATAGTGCCATCTCTAAATTATTTTCAGTGGGAAAAATGATCTGTGTTGTTGGATTCGGAAACTTGCTACTTGGAGATGATGGAGTAGGAATCAGAATAATTCAGAGGCTAAAAATGATGGATCTCCCAAGTCAAGTAGATATAATAGATGCCGGAGTATATGGGGCGACTTTGTTTAGTTTAGTTGAAAAATACAATAAAATCATTGTTGTTGATGCTTTTAGATCCAATTGTGATATTGAAAACATCCTTTTCATGAAAGCATCTCAAATAATAAAAGAAAAAGAGAAGTATTATTTCTCAGGGCATGATTTAAGCCTGTTTGATATATTTTCAATGATGAAATCAGTCCATTCAGAAAAGATCCTGAATAATGTATGCATTCTTGGTATCAGGATTCATAAAATTGAAGAATCATTAGAACTCTCAGATGATGTAACAAAAAGTGCAGAAAGAGCTGTAAACATGATAAAAGACAATTTTCTAAGGGGTGATGAATCATGGATGAATCATTAATTTCACATTTTGAAGAACTAAGAAGTAGATTGATAAGGATAGTTATAGTAGTTCTTGGATTATCCTGTGTAACATTTCCCTTTGCTAATCAACTTCTTATTAGAATTCAGAAGGATTTACTTCCCGAAGGAGTTCGTTTAATCGTGACAAGCCCATTAGAAGCAGTATGGGCGCAAATAGAAGTATCTTTACTTGTTGCATTTGTAATTGCTCTACCATACATTATATATGAAGTCATGAAATTTTTAAAACCTGCCCTCAAAGGTTCTGAGAAATCTTTTTTAATAAAAACTATACCTCCTGCATTAATACTTTTTGGAATTGGAGCCATATTTACCTACAAAACAGTGCTTGTAACAACATTAGGTTTCCTTATTGGTTATGCAACCTCTGCAGAAGTTACACCACTATTAACTTTAGGAGATTTTATTTCATTTGCTCTTCTTATGATACTGACATTCGGGCTCCTATTTGAATTACCACTAATTTGCTGTGCCCTTGCATCTCTTGAGTTAATTGATTCTAATACACTTACAGGTAACAGAAAAGAAGCTTATGTAGGTATTTTAGTAATTGCAGGGATTTTAACACCTGATCCAACACCATTCACCCAACTTATCGTCACATTCCCTATGATCCTCTTATTTGAGGTGAGTGTTCTTTTGACAAAATACATCCATAGAGATAAAAAAACGGAGGTCGCAAATGCATCGATTGGTTAAGGAGGTGAAAGAATGATTGGTGGACTGGGAATGCCAGAACTTCTGATAATTCTCTTTGTGGTACTTCTACTTTTCGGTTCAAAGAAGCTCCCTGAACTTGCCAAAGGAATGGGCAAAGCTATGGGAGAATTCAAAAGAACTCAGCGTGAAACAGAATTTAAAATAAAAGAAGAGCCAACACAAGTAAAAGAAACAGATATAACAGCAGATAAAAAAGAAGAAGAAATTAAATTAGAGACTGAATCTAAAGAAGAAACGCTGCAAACAACTGAAAAATCAGGAATTAAAGCGAAATAGTAAAATTTTAGTCTGACTTAATTTCTTCTTTTAAATATTTTTTGTTAAAATGGAGGTGAAAAGATGAAAAAGGAATATTTAATCTTAATCGCTGTTTTTGTAGCTGTCATTGCATTGTTTACATCAGTATATGGACTTTCCAGATCACCAAATGTCTCTGCAAGCCCAATAACATCATGGAGTTCGCAAATGCAGTATCCTCAAATAGATGCCACTTCATTTGTAGACCCTTCTGCCAGAGTAATTGGAGATGTGACTATTGGAAGTAATGTTTATATAGGACCTAGTGCATCAGTCCGTGGTGATGAGGGATCACCTATTTTCATAGGCGATGGATCCAATATCCAGGATGGAGTGGTAGTACACGGTCTTAAAGACCCCCGAGTTGTTGTTGGGGATAAAAATTATTCAGTTTACGTTGGAAGAGAAGTTTCAATGGCACATGGAAGTGTGATTCACGGTCCTGTCTTTATAGGTGATAAAAGCTTTATTGGCTTTGGTGCGGTGATATTTAAAGCAAACATAGGTAAAAACTGTGTTATACTTCACAATGCAGTGGTAACAGACAATGTAAATATACCTGATGGTAAGCTTGTCCCTGCAGGTGCAGTAATAGATACTCAGGCAAAGGCAGACGCACTAACCGAAGTTACAGAGGACCTAAAAGAACTACCTCACGAAGTTGTAACAGTCAATAAAGAATTGGCAAAGACATACAAAAGCTAAGGGGAATAATATCTCATTTTTATATTTCCCCACTAATTTTAAGAATAAATGAGTCAATATCCCCTTAGTTTTTTATTTTTTTTATTACTGAGATTTTTTTGCATGTTGATCTTAATTTAATCCAACTTTTAAGAAGTGAATAAGCTTCATGAATCATGAAATTGATGAAAGAAGCTCTACACAATCCCAAAATATCTGTCTCCAAAGAAGGATTTTAAAAAGATTAAAGAAGTAGATCAAATAATTAGCAAATATTATTAAATAAGATTTTATTCATAAAAGACATTTCAATAGCTATAAATACTTGTATTTGCTTAACCATGAATCATACTTTAAAACATGTGATTCCTGAATCTGAACTTTAAAAGAACAAACAACTAACAAAAAATGAATCTAAAAAGTTATTATATAATATTACTAAATTTAATGTTATTACTTAAATTATTAGATATATATTGAATAATTAATAATATTACTAGACCTTAATGATATCCTAATCACAAATAAAGAATATTTAGCATTTTTATTTAATATTATACGTTTCATTATTAAAAAAAACAATTTATATGTTTTTTCAGGAAAAATACTAGTCACGGCTTGATTTAGGTTTTGTTATTATGCAGTACCAAAAAAAGAAAAAAACTCAAAATAAAAATGAATCTGAAGAAATATATAAATTTCCTATTGGTAAATCTAAAGTTCCAATTAACATCTTCTCTGAGGATATGAAGATTTTAGATGTAAATAAAGGGCTAATTCAAATCTCAGGATATTCTAAGAAAGAGCTCACATCGATGAAATTGAAAGATATATACCCCGAATCGGCTGAAATTTTGATTGAAGGAATTAAAAAGAAGGTTGATAATAAAGAATTTCCTATTTTTAAAGTTAACTTGCATAATAAGAAGGGGAAGATTATACCTGTTGAAATAGTTGTCACTGAACATAAAAACTTATATGGTCCCGGAACTGTCTTTCAAGGTACTGTAAGAGATAGTAATGCATTTATGCATATGAATAACAATTTAGCGGATATTGAGAAGAGTTTTAGAACGTTAGCCGAGGCTACGTTTAATATAATAATGATTTTTGATCGGGATTGCAGAAATATTTATGTGAATCCAGCTATTGAAAAGTTAAGTGGTATTCCTCCAGAGGATTTTATTGGAAAAACATTTGTACAACTTGGTTTATCAAATAATTTAGTTAAACTATGTGAAGAGGCTATTTATAATGTTTTTGAAGCCAAGACCAATCGTCGTGTTGAATTAAAACTTCCTAATAACAAGCAGATTGATGCGTTATTAGTGCCTGAATTTGATGAGAAAGGCTATGTAAAGGTTGTTATAGTTTATGCACAAGATATCACTGATTATAAGCATATAGAAGAGAGATTGAAGGAAAGTGAGGATAAATATCATGGATTTGTCAATAGTTGCGTTGACGCTGTGATATCTGTTGATATGCAGATGAGGATCATTATGTGGAATCCTGCAGCAGAGAAATTATTTGGTTATAATGAAAAGGAGATATTGGGAAAAAGTTTAATGAAGATTGTTCCAAAAAGATACAGGAAAAGAAAAGAAAAAGGATTTGATGAATATAAGAAAACCCATTCAGGCGCTTTTATAGGAAAAACTGGAGAACTCAAAGGATTAAGAAAAGACGGAACCGAAATTCCTATAGAACTTTCTGTTTTGTCAACAAGAGTAAGAGATAAAGAAATTACTATGGCGATTATTAGGGATATCACTGAACGTAAAATGATGGAAGAATCACTGCGGAATAGTGAAGAATATCAAAGAACCATTTTTTCTTCTATCCATACGGGTATTATCGTGGTTGATGAAAGGACTCATGAAATAATTGATGTGAATCGAATTGCTGCTGACACTATAGGTGTTTCAAAAGAGAAAATTATTGGGAATATATGTCATAAATATGTATGTCCTGCAGATGAAGGTAAATGCCCTATCAGCGACCTTGATCAGGTTGTAGATAATTCTGAGCGTGTTTTATTGAATGTTAATGGCAAAGAGATACCCATATTAAAAACTGTTGTTCCAATAAAGTTAAATGGACGTGAGTGCATTCTTGAAAGTTTTATTGACATCACTGAGCGTAAAAAGATGGAAATGGCATTGTCATGGGAAATGGCAATTAATAATGCTTTGGCTAAATTATCAAAAAAACTCCTCTCTCAAGCCTCAATTGAGGATATCACATATCTTGTTTTAAAATATGCCAAGGATCTAACCCAAAGCAAAGATGGTTTTGTTGGATATATTGATCCAGAAACAGGTTATTTAATAGTTCCTAACCCAACACGAAATTTCAGGGAAAAACGTAAGATTAAAGACAAGAACATAATTTTTAAGACATTTCGAGGATTGTGGGGTTGGGTGTTGAATAATAAAGAGTCAATTCTCACAAATGATCCAGCATGGGATCCAAGATCAACTGGAACTCCTGAAAGTCATATTGCAATCAATAGTTTTGTATCTGCTCCCGCAATGATAGAGGATAAATTAGTAGGGCAAGTTGCTTTGGCTAACTCAGATCATGATTATACTAAAGAAGATCTAAAACTGATAGAACGTTTAGCAGATATCTATGCTATTGCTATTAACCGTCAGTTATTAGAGGAAAAAATTCATAAGAGTGAAGAAAAACACAGGAAAATTGTTGAAAAATTTTTAGAAACTGTATCCGAGAATAAGTGAGATCAAAAATCTAAGAGCATGTGTATAATATTAATATTTTTAAGTGTCAGTGTATGTTATAGTAGATGTTTCTAATTTTGCTTTCTTTGTTCTTAGTCTATCATTTACTTGCGGAGACTCGTACTGCAAAACATGTATTGAGTTAAAAAAATAAATATTTAGAAATAAATGAAAAAATAGAATTAATTGAAATATAAACTGTTTCTAGGGAACTTTTAATTAAAGTCCTATAATATAATAGATTAAATTATTTTCCAAGATTTGCAATTTCCCCAGCAAATGCTCCGAGCACTTTTTTGGATAATCCCTCAACAAACTTGAGAGAACCAGCACATTCGTGTCCACCACCATCTATTCCTGCTTCTGGGATTTCATCTACAAGTTTTAAAATAATAGTGTTCAAATTGAACCCGAACTTTTCATTTACGGCGTCTGTTGCCCTTATAACACCAAAATCAGGACCATATGATAGTGTTATGATTGGGTTTTCTTCCCCGTATTTCTTTACCATAGTATCATGCACATAACCAGTGGTTTTGCCTGGAGCAGGGTAAGTGAACTTGTGAGCATATTTTTCAACATCTAAAACGTTGAATATTATTCCATTATCCAGCTTTTGTGTTTTTAAATTTGGAAGTGCGGCTCTTAACTGATTTTTAACCCTCTTTTCTGATTCACTGTAAAGTGCTTCAATGAGTTTTGCATGCTTATCACGGTTTCCAATGCCGAGAATCGTGTCAATTATACCTCTACCATTCATAAACCTCAGATAAAAGGCTTCAAAGTCTATACATGTTGCTATTTTTTCAAGATCTTCACGAGAATAGCCTCTGGAATCAGCGATTTCAATATATTTTTGGGCTTCATCAGAGCTTGCATGGTCTCCCACAGCAGCTATTCCTGGTAAATGCATCACTGAATCCTTAATTTCAGGATTTATCATCTTTGCAACTTCAAAAGCCAGTGCTCCTGCTGTAATCTCAGAATTACCACCTACCAGGTATGGATTAACATGTACATCAACATAATCATCTACAGCTACTCTTTCATTTTCTACTTCGCCAGGATAGTGATGATCTATGACTACAATTTCTATATCATAAATTTTAGCCTTGATAAGAGCTAAAAGGTCTTCTTCAGTTGATCCATTATCAAGAAGAACTATTAAAGGCAGTTTCTGACCATGTCTTTCCATATCCTCCAGTGCAAAGGAAAGATCCTTTACAACATCCTCTATTTCATAAAATGGAGCTTTACTTGGTGCCCTTTTAAAGAAATGCCACTCTGCATCACTTCCAGGGTTAATATCCCTTATAAGTGGAATTACAGCCTTTTCCATGGCAACTCCTGCGCATATTCCGTCTGCATCAGCGTGATGCCTTACAAGGATTGATCTTCCATCAAAAATAGCCTTTCTAATTGCTTTTGCAGCAAGATGCATTCTGCCCCGTAACTTATCAAGGGTTTCACTTTCAATCATTAAATCTGTGGTTTCAGGCTCGGCTTTTTTGTCAATTGCCTCATCAATTAATCTTCTGGCCTGAATTGACTCTTTTCCATGAAGCTTTTCTATTGATTCTGATTCTATCTGTATTTTACCACTGTGAAGATTTACCTCTCCCAGTACTTCCACTATATTCCCGATGTTTATATGAGGATAAACTCTTATTCCGGGCTCATCAAATGCTGCTGCCCATGTGGTAGATGTTTCATCAGAAATGGTAAATATTGTAGGTCCTGAGGTCTGCTGGATTTGAATAACTTCCCCCACTATCCTCACAGATTTTTTTACATAGTTAGTGGTTATTTCACCAATTAATGTTCTTGAAATATTTTTTCTGAGTTTAACAATCTCATATTTGTCTTTAATATTCGATTTTGCAAGATCAACTTCATCTTTACCGCCTTTACCCTTCTTAATATCAATTACTTTTACAATTAGGTCGTCGCCTACATTAAATCCAAGATTTCGACCTCTTAAAAGACCGAAAACCTTTTTTGAAAGGCTTATAAATATTCCCCAATCTTCAACTCTGGTAACTTTTCCTTTATAATCTGCACCAATTTCAAGATCGTTTATATCACACGCAGGGTGCAGCATATAAACTTTGTTTTTAACTTCACAATCCTTACAGTAGTCTCCTGATTCAATCCTTACACCACATTTTTTACACTGGTTAATTTCACCTTTACCTCCACATGCAGTGCATTCTTCAGTTACTTCTATCTCACCTTTACCTTTACAGACACTGCATGGAACTTCATGTTCCTCATTTAAGTCAAAACGTTGTGCTGCACCTTTAGAAATACCTTTTACGTGTTTTTTAATATCAACTTCGCTTTTAACACCGCTTCCGTGACAGCTTTCACATATTTTATAACTAATAACCTTGTGTCCTTTACCTTTACATTCTAAACATGTTTTAATCATAAATATACCTTCTATTATTGGCCGTAAATCATAAATTTGTGGCGAGGAAATATATTTCCCGCGTTTATTTCTTATTTTTTCTTAATTTTTGAAAGTATTGCTTTTTAAAGCCTGAAACTTCAGTTTCGAAAGTTTTAATACTTAATATTTTTCTTCAACTTAAAAAATAAGAATTAAATTTCTATAAACATTATTGATATTAATTATCATGTTGTTTTATTATAATTTTGTTAAATATTAAGGCCCAAATTTTTATTTATATTGGTTTTAATTTCAATTATTTAAACTTTGAAGGATTATCCTTGACCAGCCTCTCTTTTTTATATTTATATTCAAGTGATTCGTCCATAAATCGATTTGCAAGAGTCACATGAGTATTACCAGTACTATTATTCTTAATTTGAAGTAAAGGAACTGCTTCTTTAAGTTCCTGTGTAGCATTAAGTCTTAAATCAATTTCTGCCGCTGAATACTTCATATAATCTATAAAAACTGAATCTTTGGAATTTTCAGCGTGTTGAAGTCCTTCTTCAGCCAAACTTTTTGCAGATTTAAATTCAGATAATGCTTTATCGCAGTTAGTAGCCGCGCTATCAAGAGAAAAATTATTAATATCCTCAGCGGCTTTATTATAAAAATTATCTCCATTTTTAAGATTATTATTTATTTTAGAAGAAATATCGTTGATTTTCCCTATATCAGACTGAATGCACCCAGATAATGCTACAATAAACATTATTAACAGCAATATAATAAATTTACTTTTCATAATCTCACTTAAATACTAATTTATAGTTACCATATATCTTTGATTCATTATAATATTGTCTTCTAAACATAGTTTAGATGATTAAAGCTGATCTGTAAGTTTTTTATCCAATGTTAACTTGAATAATTTAAATTCCTCATTATATCCTCACTACAATAAACATATAACTTTAACACTTTAAATTTTACTATTATACCAAAAATTTATAGATTGTAAATTATTATAGAAATTAAAATAGTTAAATTAGCCAGCCTATTTATCAATTAAAAATTAAAAAATGAGAATTGGATCTCAATTCTGTTATCTGGATCTCCAGAGACCGTGGATACTGCAGTATTCTCTGGCATGTATTTCGTCAATGTTTTCAATTTCAATATTAAATTCTGCTTCCGGCTTTTCACCGGGTTTTAATACTTTTCTATAAACTTCATCATTTGCAATTACTTCGATCCATTCAATACAGTGGTTTTCATCCATCGGATGGGGTAATTCCCCTACTTTGACTTTAATACCCTTTTCTGTTTTTTCAATTACTGGAATATGTTTTTCAGGCCCTAAATCACCTGTTTTTTCTTCAAGCAGTTGCATTGGTTGACCGCAGCATACTAATTTTCCTGTACCGATGTGCAGAACTTCAATCATGTTTCCACAGATATTGCACCTGTAAACCTGTTTTTCTTCGGTCATATGAACACTCTCAGTACTCTTCGCATTTAATTTCGAAATATTTTGTTGGATGATCACATGATGGACATTTTAATGGAGGTTTCTTTCCTTGAAGTACATAGCCACATTTTCTGCAGACCCATTCAACTTCTTTATCTTTCT
>JASEIM010000009.1 GCA_030017655.1 Methanobacterium sp.
ATGGATACAAAAGACATGACTAATTTATTAAAGGATGTTACTTCTATAAAATTAATAGAATTACTTTCTTCTGGAAAAGTAGGGATTTATGCACTAATAAGCCAACCACAACTTATGAATAAAGGATATACACCATTTTTAGGTAGATTAGGATTCAGATTAGGCAGTGGGAGTGGCTGTTGTGGCTAAAACTTCTTATTTATTTATAAAAACTAACATTGGGTGGGGTAATCAAATTGACAAAAATAGGAAAAAACACAGTAATGCTAAATAGGAGTAGTACAGGGGCATGTTCAAGTTGTTCTTGTGTAAAACCACAAAAACCAGGTTTTAAAGACGTTATATGCGAAATTTGTGATAGAGTATTCACAACAGATAAAGATGTTTATATCTGTCCGGAGTGCCAGAATAAATATGGGAAATCAGGGTGATTTTATGAAAACATGTGAGATTACGGGTGAAGGAAAACCCTGTAGTAACCAGATAAAATTAAAAGAAACTCTGGATAAAATACCGGGTGATGAAGAATTACAACATAGATCAGAATTATTTAAAGCGATTTCTGATCCAACAAGGCTTAAAATATTATATTTACTTCAAGACGGCGAACTATGTGTTTGTGAAATAATCAATGTACTTGAAAAACCCCAATCTACCATATCTCATCATTTAAATGTTTTGAAAAATGCAGAATTTATAAAAGGAAGGAAAGAAGGAGTCTGGATACATTATAAACTTGTTAACCCAGAAATTGTTGATTTAATTCAAAATTTAGTAATATGATTTATATGGAGGAATTACAATGGCAAAAGAGAAAATAGCTGTTTCACCTTGTACAGGAATGAGTCCTTATGGATTAGTTGCAAGAGCAGCATGTTCAGACACTGTTAATGAAAATGAAGATGTTATATCCATATGTATAACTGCCACATCTGCAGAAAGCGGAGGATATAAAAATTTAATAAAAAAATATCCAATTATTGCAATAAACGGATGCGAAAATGCATGTGTTGGTAAAATACTCTCCCAAAAGGGTGTTAAAACTTCTAAAGACTTAAACATAATGAAATTATTAAATGAAGAGGGTTTGAAACCTACTGATGTTGCAAGACTTGACGAAGAAGGAGAAAAATGCGTTGAAGCAGTTAAAAAGAAAATTAAAGAGCTTTTAGAAGACAGCGAGTGATTTTATTGACAAACCATAATTCCAAAAAGAGCGTTTTATTTATTTGCAGAAATAACTCTGGTAGATCTCAAATGGCAGAAGGGCTATTAAAACACATATGCGGAGATAAATATGATGTATATAGTGCTGGAATTGATCCTAAGGGCGTAAGTCCGATAGCCATCGAAGTCATGGCCGAAATTGGGATTGATATCTCTGATCAATCCTCTACAAATCTCGAGGAATACAATGGGCAAAAATTTGACTATGTGGTAACGCTCTGCGATGATGGAAACTGTCCAGTGTTTTTAAGTGGTAAAAAATACATTCACCATGGATTTAAGGATCCAGCCACTTACTTTGAAAATAATCTGGAAAAAATAGATGTTTTTAGAATTATTAGAGATGAAATTAAAGATTGGATAGAAAATTCGTTAATAAATGATATTAATTAAGTAAAGATATAATTTCAGGAGCTTAAAAAGATGTTAAAAGTCGCAATAGCTACAGATGGCCCTTATGGGGAACGTGCATATGAATATATAAGTAAAGAATTTGATACTGAGTTTATAGAACTTGAACAACCAGCCTCCATGTTTATGGATGAAATTGAAATTCCGGAAGACGCTTTAAAGAAATTTGAAGCTGCAGATATACTCATAACCTACACCATTCATCCTGATCTTACCCTCGACCTCGTAGAAATGCTTCATGACAAGGTAGAATGGGTGATAGTGGCTGCATGGAGGGGTGAAGGATTTAAAAACCAGCTTGAAAGATTAGGAAATGTTACATGCCCTGAAAACATGTGCGATCTTCAGGAAAATGGAAATCCTGTATTCGATGAGTTTGTAGCCAAATTTGGAAGGCCCATTGTTAGAATAAACTGTCAGGGCGATAAAGTTGTTGATATAGAAGTTTTAAGGTCATCTCCCTGTGGATCAACATTTTTTGTGGCTGAAGAAATGATTGGACAGAATTTAGAGGATTTACCAATAAAAGCTGGTTTAAAAATACAGCATTATCCATGCAGGGCTCCAAAAATGAGATTATTCAGCGATGATGAGTGTAAAAAAGAGATGGCAGCGAATTTCCATAAGGAAGCATTTGAGGAAGCTCTCAAACGCGTAGCGTTTGGAGCGTAAAAATCCTAGATTTTTTACAGCACTTCAAAGCGTTAAAGAAGAAAAAGAATAAATTTAAAATAAGTCTTTAATTTTATTTTCTATTTTAGGTGTATTATTTATCATATTGTTCTATCAGTTGAAATTAAAATTTTAATAACCATTTTAAATGAATTTTAATATTCTAAAAAGATATTTTACAGAATTAATTGATTAAATTTTTTTAATATTATTTTTATTATTGTTCATTATTATTCATGAAAATTATTTATTCTAATAAAAAATATATTAAATTATGGAAAGTTCACCACCTAAAAAGACCCTGACCCTGATATTAACAGAAGGCCCATATCGATCTCAATATGCAGATATGGCCTATGAAATCGCTAAAAGCGCTTTAAATAATGAATATAATGTTAATATATTTCTTTACATGGACGCCACCCACATCCCTCGTAAAGGGCAGAATCCACACTCATTTCCCAATATTTTAGAAAAAATAAAGAAACTTGTCAGTAGAGGTGCCGATATAAGGGCATGTGTAAGGTGTGCAACAGCAAGAGGATATGCATGTGACGCTAAATTCCCATATATTAATGGAATAACAATTACAAATGTTTACGACATTCCAGAATGGATTAAAAAGAGTGATAAAGTTTTAAGTTTAGGTTAAACGGTTGATAATATGGATTCAGTTTTAGTGATAATTGATAAAGCCCCTTACGGCTGGGAAGATGTATTCAGCGGATTTTTTGTGGAAATAGCCTGTTTGAACAGACAGCTGGATGCAGATGTTGTGTTAATTGAAGATGGAGTATATGCCGCTATACACGGTCAGAACTCCGATGATATTAAATTTCCATGTGTTGGAGAATTAACATATCTAATATTCCCTGAAGGGAATTTATACGTTTATGAAGATTCTCTTAAAAAAAGAGGCATTAGTGAAGATGATTTGATGGAAACCATTGAAGTGGTTAATTCAAAAGAGCTCTATGAAATTACCAGAGCCAAAGAAGCAGTTATTAAGATCTAGAAAATCCAATTTACGAGGATATAATAATTCAGGTATCAAAATGAAAATGGAAGAAATAGAATACGAACTTTTTAAAAACGGATCGCTGATTAAAAAGGTTGTAATAAAAAATATTAAGCCATGCATAATTGCTGAAGGACAAATCAGTGTTCTATTACAGCTTGATAATGAGCTTCACCACGTCTTACCTCATCTGGCTGTTAAATTTCCCCCAGGAAATGTAAATTATCTTGAAAAAAAGAATATTTTAACCCTTTCCATTTATGAACGACTTATCACGGTTTATCCCTCTGGAAAAGTGAGCATGAATAAAACCAACACTAAGGAAGAATCCATTGAGATAATCAGAGAAATAAGTACTTTAATAAATAAAACCCACCAGGAAGTTCAGGAAGGGAAAACTGCCAGTTCTATGGCTTTAAAAGAGAAATTATCTAAAATCGGACCTTTAACAATATACAAGTGCTTGCCTCAGACAGACTGTGCTGAATGTGGACAAACCACATGTATGGCGTTTGCAATGAAAGTGCTTTCAGGAGAATCTAAACTTTATGAATGCATGCTTTTACACGAAATGGGATATGCAAACAACGTGAAATGCCTTAAATCAAGTTTAGGAAATAAGATAATGGAAATACTCGGATGGAAAATATAATTAAAACAGAAAAAAGTATTCAGGAGAGAATAATGCATATAGGACTTATATTAACAAAAACCCCTGCAGAAGAAGGTTTCCAGACATTTATACAATTTGCAAATTTGTATCAGGGAAAGGACGAAGTCACAATTTACATGATAGGTAATGGAGTTTTCTGTGCAAGGAAAGGGCATCTGAATGAAGACAAAATATTAAATTTACTTGAAAATTCGCTTATATATGCAAATTCAAATGATTTAAATGCCAGAGGAATTAAAGAGAATGATTTAATAGATGGAATAAAAATTATCCGGGGATATGATGACCTTGTGGTTGATATCATGGAAGAATTTGACCAGATTTTAAGTTTTTAAGGGTAAATTATGGCTAAAAGGAAGAAAGATAAAGAATCGAAGGTCATGGTTGGAATCAAGTGCCAGTGCAAGGACAGAGCAGTAAAACGGCCGGAACCACTAATCAGAAAGACAGTCTGTAAAAAATGTGGTAAAGTTTATAAAACTAATCGGGAAGTTGATATTTGTTTTGATTGTGAAAAAAGTAAATAGGGTGTTAGATTAACTAAGAGACAATAATATGCCTCTTCCCACCCCATATATCAGGCTAACTACTAAAAATGCAATTAAAACAAAGGAAACCCCATTTACTATTGGTTTCACAGTTTCTTTAGATAGTTTATAGCTTAATATCTCTTCAAAAATATGTCCTCCGTCTAATGGTTTCATTGGAAGCAAATTGAAGGTTCCAACTACAAAGTTTAAAAGAAATATCCAATTAAACAGATCTTTAAGATAAAATAGTATCCATGGGAGGGTATTTCCATATTTTACAGCAATATCCTGGTTGATTACCTGATGTTCCGTACTTCGTATTCCTATATATGAACGGGTGGAATTATTTGGATTAGATCCTGTTTTAACCTTAAATATTCCCTGATTAGTTTGGAATGTTAATTCATCACCAATTTTTGTTTTATTTAAGGTGTTTGCATATTCAGTAATGTTATTTGTAGATTTTCCATTAATACTGTAGATGATCATTCCTTCTTTTAAAATACCTTCGGCCGGGCTATTTGGAACTACACTGGTAATTTCTATTCCATCTGAATGGAAGGAAGGTGCAATTGCAAAATTTGACACTAAAAATACAATTAGTAGGGCAATAAATGCAAGACTAAGATTGAATATAGACCCTGCTGCGTAGATTCGGAGCTTTGCAAGTCTTGAAGCTTTTTTAACTCCTTCTTCATCAGGTTCAACAAATGCACCTGGAAGGACTCCAAGCAATAATACGCCTATTGATTTTATTTTAATTCCTTCAACCCTTGCCAGAATTCCATGAGCGAATTCATGGACAACAATTACTGTTGCAAGCCCAATTAAACCATAACCTAATGGTAAATATATTGGATTTCCTGGATAATCAACACCGGGCAGAATTGGAGATGCTGGTGGGGCTGTCGTGAATGTTTTAAGTGATAATATTATAAAATAAATCATCAAACCCATAAAAAATACAGATACAGGGATTCCGATATTCATAAATAGTTTCCAGAATCTTGGGCTTTTTCGAGCGATAGAATCAATTAAATCCCTCATACGCAATGTTCTTCTCATTAAAAGAGGGCCATTTACATCAATTTTTAGTTTATCTTTAAATAAAAGGGCTAAAACCCATATGATTACAAATCCAATGGCATAATACCATAAAACGTTCACTAAATCACCTTTATATTAAATATTCTTTAATAAATTTGAATTAAACCTTTAGGGAGTCATAGAGCAAAACATTGCACTCTTCTCCTTCTGCTATTCCTTCATTATTTTCATCTATTAAAATATAGGAGTCAGATTCAACCATAGATCTTATAACTCCAGAACCTCTAATTTTTAAGGGAGATACCATATTTCCATCTGTTTTTGCCCTTATATACTCTGTTCTTCCCAGTGTTGAAGGGATCTTTCGTGATGCAATTTTTTTGATGAGTGGAGGTTTTCTATGGATATTCTGCATTTTCAGAATAAAATTCCGTGCAAAAATGTCAAACTGCACCATGGAAGCCACAGGATAACCAGAAAGCATAAATATTGGAGTACTATCAATTATTCCAAATCCAAATGGTTTACCAGGCTTAATGGCGACCCCATGAATCAAAACTTCACCTAATTTGCCAATGACATCCACCACAACATCCCCCTTGCTGATTGCAGTGCCCCCTGTTGTTATTATGGCATCACAGGACTTTAAAAATTCTTTAATCTGACCGGATACCTTTTCTGCTTCATCTGTGCAGTGTGTAACTTCTGGAACTGCAAGAATGCTTTCTACAAGGGCCTTTAAAGTATAATAGTTAGAATTTATAATCTTTGCTTCTTTTATTTCAGATAGGGACATTACAAGCTCATTTCCGGTAGTTATTACTCCTATTTTAGGTTTTTTAAACACTTTTATTTTTTCATGACCTGAAGAGGATATTATACCAATATCCTGGGGTCTTAGAAGATTTCCAGACTTTAAAATAAGGTCTCCCATTTTAAAATCTTCAGCTTTAGGTGAAACGTTTTCAGAAGGTGTTAATGAATATTCAACTTCTAAATCATCGCCATTTTCTAGTGTATATTCTTCCATGACCACGGCATTCGCCCCTTCAGGTATAGGGGCGCCGGTAGCTATTTTTACAGCTTCACCATTTTTTAATGAAACATATGATGCCTTTCCTGCGCCTATTCTATCTACAATTTTTAAATGTGCAGGATTTGCCTGTGATGCACCGAAAGTATCTTCTGCCTTTACAGCATAGCCGTCCATGGCCGAATTATCAAATGCAGGAGAATTTAAAAGCGAAGTTATATCTTCTGCAAGCACACGATTATATGCATCCCCAATAGAAACTTCCTCAATACTGGTTACAATTTCCTTAGCTTCAATGATATTTAGCGCTTTTTCTAAAGGCATTAAACTTGATAAAAACATTTTGATGTAGTCCACCTAAAATTTAATAATCAGTATTTTGTTGTATTCGTATATATGACTTTTATTTAAATTATATTTTGGGTGATTTGATATCTCAAACTTAATCAGTAATAAATTTTGATTTTTCTATGAAAAAATCCATATTTTATATTATTTCTAATTAAACTATTTTAAAGGATTTTATAATTAAATTATAACTACATACTAACTTTTTTAGATGAAAAATGTCCATTAATTGATATTTATTAAAAAAGGTAAGGCATCTATCATCATATATGATTTGAAGTGATAATATGGAGGTATAAAAGTTTCTATACGTGACGATTTTTTGAAAATAGCTCTTATTTGGGTTAATTTAGTAAAAATTCAATTGGAGAGTGTTCATCTATAATTCAACAGTTAAATAACCTCTAAGGCAGTCTTAAATCAAAAAAAGAGAGTTATGCTGGCGTTTTTTGGAGAAAAAAATCAAAACATTTATATGTGATGTTGAGTTATTTTGTTATGTCCAAAACGTCCTATGTAGGTGTATTAATACGTTAGGACTCGGAGGCGGTACAATTAAGCGACAATCGGCATGTGCATTGTTATTAGTGGTAACAATGGCAATGTGCATTTTTCCCTCAGTAGGGGGGGTAGAAGACCAAAATGCATCGGACAATAGTGCAAAAATTGGTTTAAACAAAGATATACAACCTTTAGAAGTAAATGCAGCTTCTAAATATAAAAAATACAAAAAAACTAAGAAATACAAGAAAGTCAAGAAGTACAAAAAAGCCAAAACTTACAAGAATGCCAAAAAGTACAAATATAAGCGAGTGAAGGTTAGATACAAGTCCAGGGGCAAATGGAAAACTAAGTGGGTTTACAAAAAAGTAAACGCTGCTTCAAGTTATGAAACTAGTTATTATCGCACAAGCAGTGCAGGATGGACAAGCAATCCTCAATTAGACACAATAATGAGATCTGGAGCTAAATATGGTTACAGGCGCGGTATCAGTACTGCTGCTGCTATGCAAAGGGCAGGGGCAGGAGATTGCTGGGCTATGAGCGAATACTTAAACGGTAAACTTAAAAGTGCAGGATACAACTCAAGAATAGTTCAATACGCAACAAGCTATTCAAGTAAGCATAGATCAGTTCAAGTATATCAAAATGGAAAATGGGTCACTGTTCCTTACAGAGCTTATGGTTACAATTCTATGTTCGTATAAAAGATGAATTTCCATGGCAGGAATGGCCCATTATTGGGTGCAGTTGTAAATTTACAACTGTTAACCTTTTATTTTTGATTTTAGAGGATATCTAAATCTATTTTTATTAATCATTATTTCCTTAAGTATTATAAGTAGATTCAAGACTAACTATTAATGAATTATAATTAGGGGATAAAAAAGTGTTTGAACTGGAATCAAAAAAATACAATATATTTATAAGCCACACTGGCAGAAAAGAAGAAGAATATTCCAGATTTGAAGAAAAACTAATATCAGCACATGATTTTGAATTTGATAACTACAGCACGCCCGAAGAAGATAAAACTACTGATGAATCACTTGAAAAACAAATAAACCCTGTAGGCGTAGTTATAATCTTGTCTGGGTTATATAATAAATATAAAAACATTATCCAGAGGCAAATAGACATTGCAGTTAAGACGAATAAACCTATAATCCTTATAAGGCCCTTTGGAATGGAAAACGTACCTTCAGAGCTTGAAGAAATCGCAGAAGATGTTGTGGGCTGGAATGCTCCATGTATAGTTGATGCAATAGAAGAAAATTATCAGGAATAATAAAAAAGAAATTTATTTGAGATTAATTATTCCTTCTAATCCTGGATAGTTTTTACAAAAATTTCAGAGGGTATTTCAGAATCTGCAGCTGCGCATTCCTCTCTTTTTAAGATATTGCTGATGATATTCCTCAGCCCTGTAAAATTTATATTTATCTGCAGGAACAATTTCTGTCACTATATCTCGATTAAATGTCCCTGATTTTTGTAGTTTTCCTTTTGAAGCATTAGCAGACTTTTTCTGTTCTTCATCGTAATAGAAGATGACTGATCTGTACTGTTCGCCTATATCTGGCCCCTGTCTATTTAGTGTTGTTGGATCATGAATTTTCCAGAAGACGTTAAGTAATTCCTCATAAGTTACTTCTGAAGGGTCGTAAGTTACTTCTACTGTTTCTGCATGGCCTGTTTTACCTGAACATACATCTTCATAGGTTGGATTTTCGGTATGGCCCCCCATATACCCAACAGCAGTAGATACAACTCCTTTAGTGTTTCTGAATTCTTCTTCAATCCCCCAGAAGCAGCCTGCAGCAAAAGCAGCTTTTTTAAGTTTATTTTCATCAGTCATTTTTACACCTTTCTAGTTATAATAAAAAGTTTTAATTTTTTATTATTATATTTTGTGAATTTGATGTTTTTATCAGTTAACATTCATAATTTTACATTTAAATTAATACATTTTATCTCTAAAATTACTATAGAGTTCTAATAAGAAAAAAGGGGGATAAATTGATAATAAAAATTTATATGTTTTAAAATCAATCCTAAATAGATGATAAGCATAAGCTCCCTGTCCAAATATTTCGGCAAAATACATGCTTTAGACAATTTAAACCTTGACATCAAAAAAGGAGAGCTTTTGGGGATAATAGGACCTAATGGAGCTGGAAAAACCACTGCAATAAGGATAATATGTGGTATATTAAAACCTGACTCTGGTGATGTTACTGTTGGGGGGTATAGCGTTTTAAGCGACCCGATAAAAGTCAAATCCATGATAGGATACCTTCCAGAAGAGCCTAACCTATATGAGAGATTTAAAGCACGCGATTTATTGAAATACTTTGGAGAACTTTACGGAGTTCCAAAAGATAAACTTAATGAACGGATCAGTGAACTCTTAGAACTTGTTGGAATGGAAAAACGAGCGGATCACCGTATAAACACATTTTCAAAGGGATTACGCCAGAGAATTGGCATTGCAAGGGCGCTGATACATGATCCTCAGATTATTATATTTGATGAACCCACAATGGGGCTTGATCCAGCAACATCTCTTGCAATAAGGGGATTTATTGAGGACCTTAAAGGTGAAAAAACAATTGTTTTGTGCACTCATTACATGGATGAAGCTGATGCTCTCTGCGACCGGGTGGCAATTCTAAATAGTGGTAAGATCAGGGATATGGGAACTCCAGAATATTTAAAAGCTAAAATACATGGCGACATAATACTAAAAATAAAAATTAAACATCCAGACATTGATTTTAATAAAATTCATTCAGTAAGTTCCGTTGAAAATGTGAATTTAAAGGGTGAAACTCTCTCCATATCTCTAAATTCTAAAGATGAAATTTCGGATATAGCAGCATTGATTGGAAATAATCTGATATCTATTAACACCAAAGAACCATCATTAGAGGATGTATTTATCCATTCAATAAAATAATGTTTAAGGGTTTATCTATGAGATTCTCTAAAATAACAAAGTGGGAACTTAAAAACACTTTATCAAGTAAAAAATTCCTCATGATTTTTATTTTACAATTTGGAGTTCTCATATTAATGATGAGTTTTTTCAACGTGTTTATCACAACTTTAGACTCTGAAGAGGGTATTTCATTATCTCCTTCTCTATCCGGGTTTGCATCTGTTCATGTTTTAGATAATGAGGGATTTTTTGTAGATAAACTTAATAAAGAAGTTCTAAATATTGAAAATTTGAATCATAATGAATCATTAGCACGTTTAAAAGAAGGGAAAGTTACTGGAGTTTTAATTCTTCCTGAAGACTCCAGAGAAAGAATAGAAAAAATTCAAACAGTTAATGTAGACCTTTATGTGAATTCAGAAGATCCAAAGCAGGCAGTAGTTCTAAAGGAGGTAAATTCTACACTGGAGGCATTTTCAACTTCTATTTCTGATCAATGGGCCGATTCACTGATATCTCAAGAAAAAGTAGTGGATATCGAAGTTAAAGAAGAAAAAAAGGGCGAATCATTACCTTTACAGATTATAAAAAAAATGATGATAGCAGTGCTGCTGTTTTTGCCTCTTTTTCTTTTTGGAAATATGGTTATTGACAGTATTGTGGGTGAAAAAGAGAGAAAAACTGGGGAAATATTAATTGCAATGCCGTTGAGCCATAGTGATATCATAATAGGTAAAAATCTGGCAATAATTTTAACAATAGCCCTGCAGGTAGGTATCTGGATTTTAATACTGTTAATTGCAGGATTTAGCATTAAAAACCCTCTAATGGTTTATTTAGGAGTAGTATTGACTTCTGTCCCGATAATTGGTGTAACAAGTGTCGTAGCAGCATATTCAAAGAATTATAAAGAAGCAGGAATTGGATTAAGCTTTATTTATATATTTATTGTTGGGTTTCTAATTATTCCGGCACTTGCATATATTTCAAATAGATCCCCGTCATCTAATATATCGCCAATGACCATGGTAATGCGTCTTTTTTCAGGTGAAAATATACCTGCAGTTGATTTTATCATTCCCATTTTTTCTATTGCAATAGTTAGTATCATTTCCTACTGGATATCAATTAAGCTGTTTAGGCGGGATGATATTATATTTGGGCCAAGACCCGGCTTAGTTAAACTTATAATGGATTTATCAGGATTAAAAAAAAGAGGTTTTAAACAGATCAAAAAATGATATTGAAAAACCAATATTCCATCCAAATTAATCAAATAGTGGTCTACTAAATTAAAATAAAATGTAAAAGCGTTAATTATATCAACTGTAAGTTAAAGGAGATAGAATGAAGTTAATGGCTCTTTCAAAAAAGGAAGCTCAAGATATACTCACCAACAAAATTTATCTGCTGGTGGTATTTGTTCAGATATTTATAATTCTCGGCGCATTTGGTTTAGGCATAGCAAGTTCTATTGTAACTGATCCAGGGCTTCTTGACAAATATGGAGTTACATCTTCACTAAAAGTTGGCATTTCAGAAGATTTAAAGGATTCTAGCATTGTTAATAACCTGAAAGCTCAAAACTTAAATGTGGTTTTCTTTAAAGATATAAATGAGGCAGACAAACTGCTTGGAACTCAGTTAGTTGCCGTAATTAGGGTTTCACCCCCTCCGGAAGAGGATATACTGCTACAATCAGATACCACAAATGTGTTCTATCCTGTTGTATTTGAGAAAATAGATAGGGCCACAGATAAATTCAAATTAGAAAAAAAACTTAAATCTGCAGGAATAAGCAATGATTTAATAGAAAAAATTGAAAATCCATTAATTTTAAATGAAATTAAAGTTAACAATGAAAAAACTTCTGATCTAGCTATGAATACCTCATATTTTGTTGAAATAATGTATGGATTTATAGTTCCCTTTGTGCTTTTCCTTCCATTTTTCCTGGCAAGCAATATTGTAACTGACAGTATCGTGGGAGAAAGGGAAAGAAAAACATTTGAAATGCTTCTTATGACTCCTTTTTCAAGTTCAATGGTTATAATTGGAAAAATATTGCCAATATTCTCATTTTCAATGTTTCAAAGTATAGCATGGCTTATTTTACTTGATTTTCTGGGTGCACCAATTTATAATACTTTTATTTTAATAGGAATCATGTTTTTTGTTGGTTTAGCATTTATAGGGATTGGAATATTGATTTCAATGTTTGTAGATAGTACAAAAGAGGCTAACTCGGCGATAACTCTTACTTTGATGTTTACATCATTTATCCTCTTTATACCTCTCTTTATGAAAATTCCATATTTAGAGGGCATATTGAACATTATTCCAACAGTTTTAATGGTTAAAATAGCTTCATCACCATCATTTGAACTTTCCTCACTTATCTTTGTAATTCCAACAATTCTGATTTCAACTTTAATATTTGGATTAACTGTAAAGTATTTTAGACATGAAAGGGCTATACGTTTATAAAATACTGAATAATTAATTTTTAGTCCTTAAGAAGGATTCCAGGAGAATATATTCCATGAAATGAAAAATCCATCGCTTTTACCTTTTAAATCCTCAATTAATTTAAGTAACAGGTCTTTATCATTTATATTTGCCGGTAATTTAACTATCAATCTGTCTGTATTTTCTTCAACGCTCAAAACCTCATAAGAATTAAGATCTATATTTTCGGATGGATTTATAATGGTTATCTCATGAAAATCGGCATTACTTCCAATTAAACCAATTGAAACCCTGATTATAATGAGTATAATTATCACAACACTCGGCTTTATGAGATTTCTTGGCGAAAAAGGCGTTTTTATGGCATAAATCCCTAAAAGACCGCTCAATCCAACAAGAGCAGGTGCAGAGAACAATCCTCCATCGAGCATACCTATTAAGGATGTAGTTATTGCAAAGGCGAGAATTACCTTGTAAAGATCCCTTCTGCCGTTTAGTGATATAATTCCAGCAATGTAAACAAGTGGAAACGCAATAATAGCGATAAATGATACGGGAGAAACATACTGAGCAAGTGAACTTCCAGTATTTATATGGGATGGTACATAAATCCCTGATGAACTGACAAAGTAACCTAAAACTGATTTTAACACATGACTGTGGACTATGCTGGTGCTGCTGGCGCTCTGATTAAAGGATACAAATATTGTAAAGAGAGAAACACCAATTTTTACCCTTATCCAGATTTCCATGAGAATAATAAATATATAGGTGATGAAAACCATTAAGATGGTTAATTTAAGGTATTTCTGGCCATCAAATTTTAATAATGACATTTTTTTAGTAATTGTTCCATTTTCATTGAAAAGGGGATAAAAAAATAATAAACTTCCCATTACCATAAACAAAATAACCGATTTACCCTCGGATGATCCTTCCAGAAAAGGATACGTAAGGGTTAATATGATATTATCTAAAAAATTTGTAAAGAATAATAAAATTGCAAATAACATCATGAATATGCCGATTATATTCAGTTTATTTAAGCGCAACATCTCACCTGATTTATTTTTTCTGATTAATTAGTTTTCAATATGGGCATGTTTACTATTAAATTAACCTATAAGACTTATTATTAAACCCATCACAAGTCCTGAAATAATTGGAATGGGAATATTGTCATCTATTGGGCTGTAAGCTTCAGTTAATGTACCAAATACAGCTCCAAAAAGCGCTGGAATCACTGGAAGCTGGGTTAAAGCCCCTGCAAAACCAACGGCAAGAAATGCAATACTTCCTTCTACAGTTTTATTTTCGTTAAATGGAAGATAATGTCTACCAAATCTTTTTCCAATTAGTGTAGATGCGGAGTCTCCAAAAAGAAGTATTATTATGGCTGCATTGGCAACTGAAATATTAAACCGGAATAGGTACAATGTTATTATAATTCCAATAAAAAAATAGATAAAACCTCTTTCATCGTTTTTCCGTTTTGTCCTTCTTAAAATCTCAGAAAAGAAGAAAACATAGCGCTGCTTATCTATCCTAAAGATTAGCTCCACAAATAACACAATTGCTATGCATATAAGCATAACGATGATTGGATCAAAAAACCATGTCAAAAAAACAATAAAAATGCCTGATGCATGAATTAACTGTCTTAAACTCTCTCCTTTCATAAAATCAGGCCATTTATCTATTTTGAGGTTTCATTTAATATTTTATGCCATAAAGTTTTCTATTACTCCATGATATGATTCTTTAAGTACGTCCAGATCTACATTAATTAAATCTCTGTTAACAATCAACTTTTTACCTTCAACAACACCGATAACTGCTGCAGGTGCATTTATTTTACTTAATAGTTCTTCTACATGCTTATTATTTGTAGTTACGATAAATCTTGCATTTGATTCTGAAAATAATAGTTCAGTATCACTCATTTTCTCATTTTCTTTAGGTATTTTTGAAGTGTCTAAAACCGCTCCAACTCCTCCAGAAATTGCCATTTCAGCTAATGCAACAGCTAGTCCTCCAGATGAACAGTCATGAACTGCAGTAATAGATCCGCTCTTATCATTTCTTATAATGTCTAAAACCGAATTAACAGACTCCAATTCCATATTCATATTTACTTTTGGAGGATTTCCCTGTGCAACCCCATTAATTACCTTATGATATTCAGATCCATCAAGTTCAGGATATGTTTCTCCAATTAAAATGATCTTATCTCCTTCATTTTTGAAATCAAGAGTTCTAATATCTTTAATATCCATTAATCCTGCAACGCCTACAACTGGGGATGGATTAACAGTTACGCCCTCTGTTTCGTTATAAAAACTCACATTACCGCTGATTACAGGGGTTTCGAATGTTCTTGCTACATCAGACATTCCTTTAACACATTCTTCAAACTGCCAGAATACCTCTGGTTTTTCGGGATTTCCAAAATTCAGACAATCAACAATGCATATTGGCTCAGCACCCATAGAAACAACATTTCTTATAGCTTCTGCAACCGCCCCTGCTCCACCATGATATGGGTCAAGTTTTGTGAATGTACTGTTACAATCAGATGTTAGTGCAATGGCTTTTTCATCATCAATCTTTAATACAGCAGCATCATCCCCTGGTTTTACAGCAGTTCTAATCTGTACTTCGTGATCGTATTGTTTGTAAACCCATTTTTTACTTGCAATGTTGGGAGATGAGAGAAGTTTAAGAAGAGCATCTTGGGGATCGATTTCCTCTAACTGGATATATTCTTCCTTTCTTTCTGGTTTTTTTGACTCCCTATAGATTATAGGGGGGTCTGAGAGAGTATCCGTCTTTAATTTAGATATTATTTCTCCATCCTTTTTAATAACCAGGTCTTCACCTTCTGTAACCTTTCCAATAACTGCGGCCGGAAGCTCGTATTTTTCGAAAATATCTAAAAGAGCATCCACGTCTTCTGGTTTAACAACAAAAACCATTCTTTCCTGTGACTCAGAAAGCATTATCTCATATGGAGTCATTCCTCCTTCTCTCAGAGGGATTTTAGTAAGTTCTACTTCAGCTCCGTTTCCTCCTTTACCAGCCATTTCGGAAACACAACAAGTTAGACCGCCTCCTCCAAGATCTTTAAGTCCCACTACGTCTATTTTTTCCAGTGCTTCGAGAGTGGCTTCTAAGACCATTTTCTTGGTGAATGGATCTCCTACTTGGACAGCAGGCCTGTCTTCAAGTTCTGATTCTGTTGTGAGCTCCTCAGAGGCAAATGTAACTCCATGAATGCCGTCTCTTCCGGTTCTTCCACCCATAAGGACAAAAATATCTCCAACGTTTGGGGCAATGCCCCTTACAATGTCTTTTTTGTTTACAAGTCCTGCGCATACAACATTTACAAGTGGATTAAATTTGAAATTTTCGTCAAATTCGACTTCTCCACCAACCGTTGGGATTCCTACCCTGTTTCCATAATCTGAAATACCTTTTACTACATATTCAAAAATATATCGAGATCTTTGATCTTCAAGGGGGCCAAATCTTAATGAATCAAGCAATGCTATTGGCATAGCGCCCATAGATATTATGTCTCTTATTATACCCCCGATTCCAGTACCTGCTCCTCCATATGGCTCAATAGCGGAAGGGTGATTGTGACTTTCCATTCCAATAACAAGTGCAAGTTCATCTGTAAGTTCCACAATACCTGCATCGTCTCCAGGGCCTAAAATAACACGAGGCCCATCTGTAGGGAATAATTTTAGAATTGGACGGCTGCTTTTATAGGAGCAGTGCTCTGAAAACATAATGTCTAGCATACCGTATTCTAACGAATTGGGATCTCTTCCAAGTTCTTTTTTTACAAATTTACATTCTGAATCTGTTAGGGTCATTTTACCACACCATAATACTCCATTTAATCTTTATCCAGTCTTTTTAATTGTTATCCTAAGATTCTCATCCTCTATTTTCCACTCTTTGGTATAATCCCCTTCTTGCGCTTCAAATAACATTTTTTCGGCACGGACTTCATTGGAGATAAAGTCATAGAATGGTTCAATTAACTCTTTGAAACCCTGATCACATTCAATAAATACATGAATATTGGCTTCTACGTCAAGATCTAAGTCTTTTCGCATATCCTGAATTCTTCTTATAAGTTCTCTGGACATTGCTTCGGATAAGATCTCATCAGTAATTTCTGTATTCAAAAATACATTACCTGAATTGAAATCCGCACTTACAAGGTTTTCTGGAAGTTCTGTTTCAAATAAAATATCATCAATTCCAAGTTCTATGCTCTTTTCATCAATTCTTACATTATATACTTCATTTTTATCCAGCTCATCCTTTACCTGTGCACCATCAGCTTCGGCAAGTTTTTGCATGACTTTAGGGGCATCTCCTCTAAGTTTTGGCCCGAGAGTTTTCAGATTGGGTTTAGCAATAATTTTCAAGTTTTCAAATTCATCTGTTGCTATGATCTCTTTTGTATTGGCCTGCTCCATGATAACTGCCTTGAGGGATTCAACTGCCTTTAAAACATTTTCATTCTCTGAAACCACTACAATTTCTTTTACAGGCCATCTAAGTTTATATCTTGCAACGTCTCTTCCTCTTGCGCATGCTTCAATAATATCTCTAACGATATCCATATTTTCTTCTAAATCCTTATCAATAAGATCTTCATTGAACTCCCAGTCTTCCATGTGAACGCTTTCCTGAGCATTATCCTCGACTCCTTTCACCAGATTTTGATAGATTTCTTCGGTTATATGGGGAGTTATAGGGGCCATTACTTTTATTAGAAGCCTTAAAGTGTTATAGAGAGTATAGTAAGCACCTAATTTGTCTGGATCTTCTTTTTCAACCCATGTACGACCTCTAATGAGTCTTATGTACCATCTGCTTAGATCTTCTAATATGAAGTTGTTTATTGATCTTGTAGCTTTATGAAGATGCAGAGAATCAAGAGCTTCTGCAACGTCTTTTGCAAGGGAATTAATTCGTGATGTAATCCATTTATCCTCATCTCTTAATTTGATATCATCTTTAGTGTATAATGTCGGGTTAAAATTGTCTATGGCCATATAAGTTGTTGAGAAGACATAAACATTCCAGAGAATGTTAAACATCTTATTTACATTCTTTATTTCGTCCCATGTAAATTTAAGGTCTTCCCACGGTTTATTTCCCCATAGAAGATAAAATCTTAGTATATCTGCTCCGTACTGCTCAATAACTTCATCTGGTTCAACAACGTTTCCCAGTGATTTACTCATCTTTCTACCTTCTTCATCAAGGGTAAAACCGTGCATTAAAACTTTTTTATAAGGTGTCTGGTTCAGTGAAATCACTCCACATCCTAATTGTGAATAGAACCATCCTCTTGTCTGATCATGTCCCTCTGTTATGAAATCATAGGGGAACCATTCTTCAAACATTTCTTTTTCCTGAGGATAATAGAGAGCAGCCCAGCCAGCAACTCCAGAATCTATCCAGACATCTAAAACGTCAGGCACGCGATTCATATCTCCTCCACATTCGCATTGAATGATAATTTCATCGACATAAGGTCTGTGTATGAAATCTCCTTCCAGTTTTCCTTTCACTGCACTTTCTTTAAGTTCTTCAATTGATCCTATAACGGTAATTTTATCACAGGATTCACATTTCCATATTGGGATAGGGATTCCCCAGTATCTCTGCCGGGATATGGTCCAATCACGCGCATTTTCAACCCAGTTACGAAATCTACTTTCTCCAGCCCATTCTGGGATCCATTCAACTTTGTCCAGCTCACTCAGCATTTTATCTTTGATTTCTGTGACTTTAAGGAACCACTGCTGTGTTGCCAGATATATAATTGGAGTTTTACATCTCCAGCAGAAACCGTATCTGTGATCGATAACACCCTCACGAAGAAGTAGTCCATGGGCATCTAAATCGGCAATGATATATGGGTCTGCATCTTTTACGAATTCTCCAGTATATTTTCCTGCTTCTTCCTTGAATAATCCAGCTTCATCAACCGGACAGAATATAGGTATACCATATTTTTTACCTATTTCAAAGTCGTCTGGACCATGTCCTGGTGCCGTATGGACGCATCCAGTACCTTCAGTTAAAGTTACATGTTCTCCAGTTATTATTTTATGTTCAAATTCTTTCTGGACTGGAATTTCATTAAAAAGAGGGTGAAGATATTCTAAACCTTCAAGATCCTTCCCTTTAACCACTTTAACTATCTCATAATCCTGATCTTCGAATAAAGAATTAACAAGGGCTTCTGCCATTATATAAATTTCATCAAGGATCTTAACATAAGCATAATCAAAATCGGGATGTACTGATACTGCCATATTTGCTGGAAGAGTCCAGGGTGTTGTTGTCCATATTAAAATATATTCATTACCTTTTTCAGATGATTTTAGAGGGAATTTAACATATATTGAAGGATCTTCTTTGTTTTCATAGTCTATTTCTGCAAGTGCAAGTGCAGTTTCGCATCTTGGACACCATGTTATAACACGCAGGTCATTTATTAGTAGATTCTTTTCATGTGCACGTTTTAATGTCCACCAACAGGATTCCATGTATTTGGTGTCAAATGTGACATAAGGGTTATCCCAGTCCATCCAGACCCCGAGCATTTTAAACTGTTCAGTCATAAGGCCTTTATTTTCAATTGCAAATTCTTTACATTTTTCAACAAAGTTATCAATACCAATTCTGGTTTCGATTTCCTTTTTGCTTTTTAATCCAAGTAGTCCTTCTACTTTATGTTCTATAGGGAGTCCATGGGTGTCCCATCCGGCTTGTCTCCTAAGGTTAAAGCCTGACATGCTTTTAAAACGTAAAAAAGTGTCTTTTATTATTTTGTTCCATGCAGTTCCCAGATGTATTCTTCCACTGCAGTATGGAGGGCCGTCTAAAAATGAATATTTAGGTCCGTTTTCCCTTAACTTGTTTGTCTTTTGATATATGTGGTTATCATTCCAGTATTTTTGGATTTTTTTCTCGATAAGCTTTGTATCATAAGATCTCATGGCCTCTTGTATTGGCATTTGTGATTCTCCTTATTAATTACCTTTTATATGGTGATGTAAGTTTACTCGGTTATTTTTAAATTCACTTACAAAATTTTATTTATTATTTATCCTTGAACTATATCTGCTCACTGAATATTTAAAAGTTAATGCATAAAAAATTATTTAAACGTATTATTTAATTTATGCAAATAGAAAAGATTATATGCTCCTATATTATATTTAATAGTGCATCCCCAATTACAACGATACTTTATTTTTTACTGATATCGTATCGCCTCCGATGGGGATGCTACACCTACTATTTCTAATTTAGCTAATTAATATGTAATATTATCTTATTGTATGGCAAATTTTAACTTTATATTTCCAATATATTTTTTAAATAGCTATTTTTTGCATATTATTGGTTAATATTTTTATTTTAATATTATGTTGAAATTTTTAATAGAAAAGCTTATTAATAAGTTCTGAAAAAGGATGAATTGCCACTCTCATTGGGAAGATTGAGATGCTGGCCATTAACTGAGTTATTAACCTATGTCCTCAGGGGCATAGGTAATAAATTGATTCAATTAAACCATTTGTTCTATTTATTGAAATAATAAACCTAATAATTTTATTCTACCCATTTATAGTAAGGTTAAAAACATTTAAAATAATTATGTACTCTAAAATAAAATAAAAAGTTATATGAGGGCTTAAAATGTCCTTAACTTACCTTTAACAAGCATGTCGGTAATACTTGTTATGTTATCAAGCCATGAATCAATGATTTCTTCCACATTCTTATTTACAGCTTCAATTCTGTATCCTTCTTCCAGAATTAATTGAGCACTTGCAGCTTTTGGATTATCTATTGGTTTCCCAATCTGACTTAAAAGCATTATCTGGACTTCTTTAACTCCTTCTACATTTTCAGCTATGTCGTTTGCAATTTTTGTGGATATGAGATTGTATATTTTACCAACATGGTTTATTGGATTCTTCCCAGAAGTTGCCTCCATTGACATGGGTCTATTTGGTGTTATTAAACCATTAGCCCGGTTTCCACGGCCAACAGAACCGTCATCACCCATTTCAGCTGATGTTCCTGTGACTGTCAGATAGTATCCTTCTTCTGATGCGCAAGAATGATTATCTGCAGTGTTAATAAATACTTCAACGTTTCTTTCTGTCTTATCCTGTGCTAAGTTTGTTATTATTTCATTAAGCTCTTCTTTTAGATTTATGTATGTGTCACGACCATCAACGTATTTAGATACCATTGCTGAGGCCACTGTAAGGGTTATTTTATTGTCATCTCTAAGTCCCATGACTTTAATGTCTTCCCCTACTGCTGGATACTTCTTTTTAAAGTCTTTTGAATTAAGAAGATTTTCAGCTGCCAGTACTATGTTTTCAGTTTCTGAAAATGGAGCATAACCTACTCCAAAGGAGGTATCATTAGATGAAGGAGTTCCTTCTCTTCTAAATACGTCTGTTAAATCTCCAGATCCATGCCCTATCTTACATTCCACAACTGTATCAGTTTCAACATCCAGATTTATGATATTTTCCTTTAAATATTCTTTTGCAGCAGTGATTGCAATTCTGTCCAGACCCATTTTCTTTATTTCCAGTCTCCCATTTTTTTCTTCGTGAAGCTCGGAAATACCTCGGCCAGTTAAAAGAATATCAATTGGCTTCATTATTTCTCCGCCGCCAAACAGCGGATTTGATTCTCCAGCTGTTATCTGCACTTCATCAGTATTATGGTGCATTATTTCTCCAAACCTTTCAATGTAGGCATTACATAAAGCTCTACTTACAGATTCAGCTATTCCGTCACTGATACTGTCTGGATGGCCTATACCCTTTCTTTCAACAATTTCTAATTCCTTTTCCTCAATGGGTTTTTGAATGAGCTTTTCAACAAAAATATTTTTTTTCATAAATAGCCTCCAATTTTAAATACTGGATAAGTCATAAAACGTTAGTTAACTTAAACTATGATCCATTTGTTCTTATTTTTTAAGATATTTAAATTTATTCTTACATATTTTGTAGAATAAAATCCCCTAGATTTTCATTTTATCTATTTTGGTGCTAATAACTCTCAAACTTAATTGTCCTCGTTCTTATCTTTTTATCAACGATTGTAGATACATCTTCACATTTTTGAGCTCTAGAATCTACTACATCCAATTTATTCCGCCGGAATATAATTATTAATTGAATTAGTAAAAACAGATTGAGCAAGAGCAGGTGAAAAGTATTATATTATCTTCTAAGAAATGATTATTTAAAATTATTAAAGAGGATAATATTATGAATAAAATAATAATACTGATTTTAGTTTTCATTGTGGCTTTAATTGGGATCTCTGGATGTATAGATTCAAGTACTAAAAAAACAAGTCAATCTGATATACAAACTGTAGGGAATTCTACATTCCAGATGCCTGATGGATGGCATATAAGAAATAATTATTTTTTTAACAATATAGCAAAATTTTCCACTAAAAGCAAAGAAAATAATATAACATTGAATATAAGGCAATATAAAGATGTAGATGAGCAAAATAGGGACTATAATGATAATTTATTATCAGCCAAAGGTTTTAAAGTAATATTAAGCAATGAAACCATCAGTGGAGTCCAAACTAAAGTCGATAAAATAGAATCTGATGATCCTACTGTGACATTATCAGATTATTATTTCCAGAAAAATGGCAAATATTACATCATAACTATTGAAGGTTCAAGAGTAAATGGCACTAATAGTAATAGCGTTATAAATGAAGCAATTGAAACAATTATTTCTACCTTAAATTAATAAATAATCAAGGAGATAATGATTTGAAGAAAACAATACCAATTTTAGTTTTAATTGCAATTTTCTTTGTAGTCATTATCACAATGTGGGGAGTTATCTCAACAATAATGATTCTATAAATTTAGGTCCACAAAAAAGTTATTCTGATGATTCTATAATCTTTAATTATCCGGCTGATTTTAAAAATTCTGGGGTAGAAAATGGTGGAACTGATGAATGGGCTGGTTTACTCGACTTAACTGATACCAATGAAACAATAGGGATTTCTGTTCTAAAAATTATTGATGGCAGAAGTTTTGAGGAAGAACAACAACATTTAATATACGCTTATTCAAGTTCTGCGCATTATTTGGCGAATCCAAAACGACAAAAATAAATCCAAATGGCGTAAAAATATTTAGAATCACATCTACAAATCTAGAACCTGGCTATGAGATAAGGAAGGGAACTACTCTCGCTTTTGAAGATAAAAAAGGCATTGTATATGAAATATATGTCGCAGAAAATGAATTTAATACTCAGAAAGTCGATTCTATAGCAAATATGATTTTTAACTCATTAAAATTCAATTAACAGAATGTCAAAAAAAAATTATATGATTGATTCTATAAAATCTAAACCTTAATATGGGATTTCATATTATAATTACTAAAATGGATAAAAATTGGAAACGGTATCATAATAAAGTATATTATCTTTATATGTGATAGAATTTGAAGTTATTAGATAAGAAAGGGGTAAAATGGAAGATTTTACTATTTAGATAGAATAAAATACAATTAGTTAAAAAATTGAACTGGAGTAAAAATAAACATTATAATTATCTAAGAAATATTATATATCTTAATTTTACTTATTAAGGTTGAAAAAACGTAGGTTTCTGAACTTTCGAGATTTATAATTTCGAAGCTAGAGGAAAATAATTTCTTCGGCCGCAAATCGAAAGACTTGTTCGGGACTACAATAATTTTCAGTTTTTGAGGGGCTAATATGGAACTAATGGTGATAAATACAACTAAGAACACAGAACTTGGAGAAAGTGAAGTTGCAGATACTTTTTTTTCAAGATTAAGAGGAACGATGTTTAAAAAGAAACTCGAAAAGGGACTTATCTTAAAGCTTCCGGGTGCTAGAAGCAGAAGCGGATCTGCAATCCACATGTTTTTTGTGAGATTTCCCCTAGACATTATTTTTGCAGATTCAGACAGAAATGTTGTTGATATAGTTTCAATTGATCCATGGAAGACTTATACTCCTAAAAAACCTGCAAAATACGTTATAGAGATGGAAAAAGGAACCATTAAATCTTCAAAAACAGAGATTGGGGATAAACTTGATTTTATATGTAAGGATGCATAAATTAATCCCTTTTTAAATAATATATGGGAATTTTAACTATATTTTCTTAAAAAATAGAAAAATAATTGATGATTTAATCTGAAAAGATTAAATTTTTGTTATCTCGAATTTACAATGGTCATCTCCCATTGCCCAGCATTTTTTTTCTACAAATTGCCAGCTTTCACCAGTTACTTCGGAAAGACCTCCCGTAATTCGGCCTCCTTCATAATAACAAACAGCATTTCCTAAATTAGGCATACCTGCACTGCTCATACTTTCATCAAGTCGAACCACAATTTTTTCATCTTCAATGCTCTCAGTAGTTAAGATACCGTAACCCCAGTTTTTAAAGTCGAATCTAACTAAATCCAGCCAGCCCTGAATATCTCCTTTTTCAATCTTTCCTGCATCTATCATTTGCTTACCTCTTAAGGTTGAGAATTCTCCACCAGCTATTCTGAGTATTGATCCCATTGTTCCAAGTCCAAATTGTTTACTTCCAGTAATGATAATTGATCTTAAAGCACCCACTGAATTTGCAGAAACAAGTGTTTTTCTTTCTTCACAGAATGGCCCTGGCCTTGTAGCCTCTGCTTCGGGAGATAAACATAGTATGCTTGCCCCATCTTTCAAAATTAAACCCATGTTCTCTAGATATTCATCATAATTTGTGTATTTTGGCATTCTATCACCTTATATTGTGTCTCGTATGCGCTCTGAACTTCTTTTCATTTCTAACCGGATTAATCCAAGATTAATATTTACGTCTGTTATAACAACTAAAATTGCTTCTCCAGAGTCTATCATTAATGTTTTACCTCTGCTACCTTCTATCATGACTTGCTGGAGTTTTTCGTGTTTCATTTCTTCTGAAGATCTTTCTGCTGTACCAAAAACAGCTGAAGACATAGCAGCTACAAGTTCTGAATCTATGTCATTAGAAACTTCCTTTTCTATGATTAAACCATCTTTTCCAACTACTAATGAGCCAGTTACTCCTTCAATTCTACCTAAGTCTTTAAGTATTCTATCTATCATATAACCCTCCCGAATTATCAAATAAGAATCTAATGCCGTTTTAGACAATTTACTCAAGTTCTTTTTTGATAATCATAAAAAATTATTCTTTTTAATGCTCTAAATGTTATGATATCAAATATTTAGTTAATAAACTCAAAATAAATCATTGATATCCATTAACATTCATAAATATCCATTTATGAACAGATTATATATATTTTTATATAAAATATTAATATAAAAAGATTTATATCTAATGCCATCTATTATTAAGGTAATTAAATGAATTTAATAACATGCTTTGTGTTAAAATATTATATGAGCATGCATTTATTGATTCATTACGTTTCTTTATCTTTATGGTTTAAAGCACATATTAAAATAGGATATACCTCTATTATGGTGACATTTTGGAATAAAAAATTAAATAAGAGACTTAATTCAATATTAATTGAGTTTAAACTTGAAAATTAGATATTTAAGTTAACTGGTTATTGTCTTTCTTTTATAGAATTTAATGCCATTTGAGCGACTTTTTTTACCACCGGATTGTTGTCTTCAGATGCTTTTTCCAGAGGTTCGACAGCCCTTTCATCGCCAAATGCAGAAAGACCTATTGCAGCAGCATACTTCACACTTGCTTTTTCATCGTTTAATCTATCTATTAAAGGTTCGATAGCTTTTTTATCACTGAACATTGCAAGTGAAAGAGCAGCAGCTTCTCTAACATGACAATCTTCATCATTAAGTGCTTTAATTAATGGGTCTACAGCTCTTGGATCAGCTAATTCTGCAAGAAGTTCTGCAGCATCTTCCCTTCTTCTCCAATCTCCATTTTCTAATTCTTTTATAAGATTAACTAAATTTCTTCTTTGTGGTTCAGCCATACACTACCTCCTGTTATTATAAATATCGCTGTCCGAACTTAAATAAATTATTCATTTTCCAGTTTTTTTTATTACATGCAGGTCATCAATAGTCCGACCACTTAAAACAGATTCTGGTCTATCAATTAGAATATTACTTTTAGAATTGGCTTTTTCATCTTTCTTTTTGAAAAAAAGCCAGAATTTCCTGTTACCTTTTCCTGTCTGGATAAGAGCATAGCCGCCTTTCAGTTTTTCACCTTCAAGCCAGATGTCCACATGCCCCTCTTCAACAGCCTTATCCATGGGTATTTTTTCCTTTAAATTACGATATGTACCTGTATCCCAGACAATAACAGTACCGGCACCGTAATTTCCTTCAGGAATTATTCCTTCAAAGTTAATATAGTCAAGAGGATGATCTTCAGTGGGAACAGCAAGTCTTTTTTGACCAGGATCTGTTGATGGCCCCTTGGGAATGGCCCATGACTTTAAAACATTTCCAACTTCCAGTCTGAGATCATAATGAAGTTTACTGGCATCATGTTTTTGTATTACAAATTTGGGATTCTTAGAAGAACTTTTTTCTCCTGAAACCGGCTCTGGAGTCCTTTCAAAATCTCTTTTCTCTTTATATTTTTTCAGCGGATCTGTATCTTTCATATATTCACCCATAGAATTTTTATAGATAAATATGAAATTTATTTAGAATTCAAACTTTTCTTGAAGCTTTGATGGATGTTCCACTATTTCAACGCCCTCAAATTTGTATAATTTACTGGTATTTTGGATATCAATATCTCTCATGTGTATGGTGATTATTTTTCCGGCTGAAATCGCTGAAAATGGACACGCTACTGCACATTCACCACAACCTTCACATTTTAAAAGATCAATTTCAACTCCAGGGGTTATGGCATCACCGGGGCACGCTGCAGAAGCTTCGCATACATCACATTTTTGACATAAGTCTAATTCGAGTTTAGATGGCAACACAGTATTTAAATCTCCTGATTCAAGATCTACTGGAATTATTATGGTTTTAACTTTACCTTTCCCTGCTTGAGCTACTGCATTTGTTATAAGAGTATCTGCAATTCCGTTGACGATTTTACCAATAGTATTTGAGGTTGTGGGAGATACAATAAAGAGATCATATTTTCCCAGCGAAAACCGTCCAGTTATTGGAAAACTAAACTTTTGATCCTTTTCTTTAATCAGTTCATTATAATATCCACCGGTTATTTTTTCCACTCTTTCATAAAGCCCGTACATTTTAAGAACTTCTTCTCCGGCAGCTGAAAGTAAAACGGTTACATCATGTTTGGTCATTAATTTTTCAAGTAACTCAACACTATCTAAAAGTAAATGACCTGCCCCTGTAATTCCAAAACCTATTTTCATGTAATCTCCTCAAATAATATTAAAATTTAGATATTAAAGCTAATTAAAAATTCATGTTATTTTAGAATATTTATGGAACTACTTATTTATAAAATCTATAATTTAAAATGATATTTTAAGTTTAATTTTGTCTTACAGAGGATTAAATGATTTTCTGAAGAAATATTGAAGTAATTTAAAATTAATGAGAATACATGTAATAAGGCTTGTAGACTATTAGTGGCTATGGTTTAGTTGATTAGGAAAAAAAGGAAAATAATAAGAAAAATACATCGAATTAAAATTCAATGTATTTATAGGCTTCATCTTCTTCAAATGCGTAATGAACCTTTGTATACTGGGTCATGAACTCAGTAACTTCGTTTTTAACATTTTTATTGTCCATAGCGACCATTTTGATGAATTCTGCAACTTCTTGCATCTGTGCTTCCTTTAATCCACGCCTTGTGATTTCTTGTGTACCTAATCTTATACCTGAAGGATCATCAGTTCTTTTACGATCATCCCATGGGAGAAGATTCTTATTTAATATAATGTTGTTTGCTTCCATGTCTTTGGCCATTTTAGAGGCGCTGCCTATTTTTTTAACGTCCATAGCAACCTGGTGTGATTCTGTAAAGCCCTGATCTTCACACAGGACTTCAAATCCAAGTTCATAAAGGCTCTGAGCAAGTGCTTTAGCGTTTTTAACGATTTGATCAGCATAATCACGACCAAATTCAAGCATTTCTGCAAGGGTTATTCCAAGTGCTGCAACATGGTGGAGGTGATGATTACTTACAACACCAGGGAACACCGCTTCATCAATAGTATCCTTTAATTCTTCGGTACAGAGTATAATTCCTCCCTGAGGGCCAGGAAAAGTCTTATGAGTACTTCCTACAAGAAGATCTGCACCCTCTTTAAGCGGATCCTGGAATTTACCTCCAGCTATGAGTCCAAGAACATGAGCTCCGTCGTACATGACTTTAGCTCCAATCTCATCAGCCGCTTCCCGTGCATCTTCAACTGGATGAGGGAAAAGGAATAAACTTCCACCAAGAAGAACTACTTTTGGTTTATTTTTGATAATTTCCTTTTTCATTGCATCGGCATCGATATTCATCATTTCATTGTCAAAAGGATGCGAAAGAATCCTTAATCCTCTTATCCCTGCTGCACTAACATCCGCATGACTTATGTGTCCACCTACAGGCACGTTTAAAGCCATAAGAAGGTCATTAGGCTTTGTGAGAGCAAAAAATGATGCTAAATTTGCCACAACTCCTGAATTGGGCTGTACATTTGCATGAGGGGCATTAAACAACTTTTTTGACAGATCGATAGCCATTTTTTCAATGGTATCTATGTATTCACAACCCTCATAGAGTCTTTCACATGGTAAACCTTCTGCATATCTGTGGGATAGATCAGTTGCAAGTGCTTCTCTCACTGTAGTGCTGGTGATATTTTCACTTGCAATTAAATTTATGCTATTTTCCATCCATTTATGATGTTCTTTGGTTAATTCTTTGATTTTCTGCGCGTACTTTTCATTTTCAAACATTGATTATCCTCCGAATAAAAAGTAAATTTTATTAGATTGATATGGATATGTATAAAATAAATGAGTATAAATACTTTCAAAATTAGGTTTTACTATCGGATGTCATGTGATATTCAATTCATTTATACTTTAAAATAGTAAATTAAAAGTAAGAGATATATTGATTTATTCTTCCTTAAACAACCTTTTAGTACGCATTTCTTCTAAATTAGAAACTATTCTGGATAATTCGCTGGCAGGAATACTTACCATAACTTCTTCAGGCTTAATATTCATGTTGTTACGTGCTCCCGCATCACCAAATCCATAGGTGACTTTTCCGGTTAAATATGGAACCGCTGCCATTGAACTACAAATAGGCCCAGAATCTGCACCTAATCCATGAGAACCAGAGTCATATGCATTCGCATGTAATATTTCCATCCCCTGTTTTGCATTACAGACAATAAAAATTACATCAGGTTCAAATTCTGCTTTATTCAAAGGAGCAAAGATTACAGCATGGAAAATACCGGGTTCTACATTTAAGTTCTGTTTCCAAGAGCGTTGAACAGCAGGAATATTTTTATAAACACCCATCGGAACTAAGAATGCACCACTCTGCATATTGGCTGGAAACTCTTTTTTATCTTTAAGCCCTGAGTATCTTGCACCGCCCATACATTCCTCTTCTTCAGCAGTTGCATAAAATACTTCGCCATTCATTGCTTTCTCAAGCTTTGTGCAAAATCTTGTACATTCACCTTCTTTTTCGATATCTCTTGGTTCCTTTACAGACCATTTTATGGCTACAGGTTCATTTTCTAATCTTAAAAGCTCTTTAAACTTTTCCACAACTTCCTTATTCATATTAACCACTCTAAATGATCTATGGAATTTTAAGAATATTAAATTTATTAAATAAAATTTAGAGTATATTCTTCTTTTAAAGGTTGAATTGGGTTTTAAAATGAGATATAGACGATATTAAAAGACATATAAAAATTCAAGTAAAAATAGGATATAAAATTCAAAAATAAAAAAAGTTAGGGTTAAAACCCTCAAAATTCAAAAGAATTATGGGTAAACGAAAAACAAAGCATGCAAATCTTTCAGATTTGCAGCGTCAAAATTTTTAATTTTGACAGTTTTTCGCAGTCCTTGTTTATTTTGATGCTGGCTCATTTAATGCAGCTTCAATCTGTGCCATAATCTGTGCAGTTTTGAAGTGCTGCTGGTCCATTGCTCCAGATGGGCATGCTGCAACACATGTTCCACATCCGTGACAGAGTGCTATGTTAACCTTTGCCTGTTCATCTTCTCTTGATAGAGCACCAAATGGACATAGTTCAATACAAACTGCACATCCACCACAGACGTCAGTATCAGTTACTGCAACGATTGGTTCAATTTCCACTTCACCTTTAACCATCGGGATAGCTGCTCTTGCTGCTGCACCAGATGCCTGAGCTACGGAGTCAGGAATATCTTTTGGTCCTTGAGCGACACCTGCAAGGTATACACCTTCAGTTAATGTGTCTACAGGCCTGAGTTTTGGGTGAGCTTCCATTAAGAACCCATCTGCACTCTTAGAGAGACCTATGGTTTGTCTTAATTCTTCTGCACCTGCTGGTGGCACTAAACCGGCTGCAAGTATAACCATGTCGTAGTTGTATTCAGTTACCTTTCCAAGTAAACTGTCTTCAGATCTTACTGTAACGGTTTCGTCAGGGTTACTTAAGATTGCTGCTGGTCGGCCTCTTATGAACTTGATACCGTATTTTTCTTGTGAGCGTTTGTAGAACTCTTCGAATCCTTTACCGAATGCTCTTATATCCATGTAGTAGATTGCAACTTCGGTGTCAGGTGCTTTGTCCTTAATGAGTTGAGCGTTTTTCATGGAGTGCATACAGCAAACCCTTGAACAGTACTCGTTACCCACTTTTTCATCCCTTGAACCGACACATAATATGAATGCAACACGTTTTGGTTTTTCACCGTCAGATGGTTTTAAAACTTTACCTTCTGTTGGTCCGGATGCGTTGATCATTCTTTCAACTTCTAGACCGGTGATAACGTTTGCGTTTTCAGCATATCCGTATTCAAGTTTTTCATTTGCGTCGAACTGGTCATAACCGGTTGCAACGATAATTGTCCCCACGTCAAGTTCAATTTCTTCTGGTTCCTGATCGTGTTGAACTGCTCCTCTTTCACATATCTGGTCGCAGAGGTTACATTCGATACAGTAATCCTTGTCTATTGTAGCAAGGAGAGGTACTGCTTGTGGGAATGGGATGTATGCTGCTTTTACCATTCCAATTCCTTCGTCGAAGTAGTTTGGAATTTCTATTGGACAAACATCTACACAGGATCCACATCCAACACATAATTCTTCGCTTATGTATCTTGGTTTCCTCTCTACGGTTACTTTGAAGTTACCAATGTATCCGTCTACATCTTTAACTTCGGAGTAAGATAATAGCTCAATATTTTCGTGTTTTCCAGCATCCACCATTTTAGGTGCGAGAATACACATGGAACAGTCGAGAGTTGGGAATGTTTTGTCTAACTGAGCCATTCTTCCACCGATGGTTGGGTTTTTCTCTACTAAGTAAGTTTTGAATCCCATGTCGGCTAAATCAAGTGCTGCCTGAATTCCTGCAACTCCTCCACCTATAACCATGGCTGAGTCTTTTACACTTACAGTTTCAGCTTCTAGTGGTTCTAATAATCTTGCTTTTGCAACTGCCATTCTTGTAAGGTCTTTTGCTTTTTCAGTTGCTGCTTCAGGTTCGTTCATGTGTACCCATGAATCGTGTTCCCTTAAGTTTGCAAATTCAAATAAAAATGGGTTTAATCCTGCTTCTCTAACACATCTTCTGAATGTTGGCTCGTGGAGCCTTGGTGAACATGCTGCTACAACAACTCTGTTTATTCCCTTTTCTTTAATGTCCTTCTGGATCATTTCCTGACCAGGGTCAGAACAGAAGTATTTGTATTCTTCCGCGACTTCAACATTAGGAAGTGTTGCTGCATATTCTTTGACTGCGTCTATGTCAACGACACCACCGATGTTAATACCACAGTGACACACGTACACTCCTATTTTTGGTTCTTCAGTAGTTTCTTGAGTTTCTTTTTTTTCTGCCATTAGATCACCTTTTTGTATATGAGATAATCATTTTTATGTATGTGATGTAGGTCTATCCCCACAACATAGATAAAGTTTTCTATTTATTTTTTTATACAAAGTATATATATGAGAACAGGAACTCACTGTAATTTTATTATACTCTGTATTAAAAAAATCCTGTCTCTATAATAGTAATTATTCCTCGAATATCATTTTTTCTATTAAATTTTGCAAATGCTATCCCATCAGATTAAAGTATTAATTGAGACGATTAGCTATAAAAATCCTAATTTTCCTACGTATTTGATTTTAAGTAGTTGAAGGTGATTCTTTTTTTGATAGTATTAAATAAATATAAAATAATTCATGGTAATCAGGATAGAATTGTCCCGTTCCCCAATTCAGGAAATTAAATGTCTGATTTTTTGAAAAGAAGTAAGCTAGTGGTAGTGGAAGGCGGGCCGCATAATATTGCATGGACTCATGCTGAAGAGGTCAACAGTGAGTTCTTCGATTTTCTGAGTTAAAAGTTAAATGCATAGAGGAGAGCAATTAAAAATCTAAGATAAAAGAACCAGTATTAATGGAATTGTGGTCAAACTTAATATTGTAGTTGCAAATATGCATGCTGCAGCAGTTTTAATATCCAGATCATATGTAATTGCCAGAACCAGGCAGAGCATTGCGGAGGGCATGGCGGCTTCGATGATTGTCACCTGCTTTTCAAGACCTCCTATTCCAAGAATTAACACAATAAAAAATGCTAAAAAGGGTGCAATTAGCAGTTTAATAATAGAAACTGAAAACACGGCTTCGATGTTTTCTTTTATTCCTCTAAATTCAAGTGATAACCCTAAAGATATCATGATTAGAGGTATTGCAGCGCCACTTAGGTAATTAAGAGTATTGGATGCCAAAAGTCCGATATTAAAATTTATAAAATTTAAAAAAATTCCCAGGGCTATAGCCCAAAGAGGGGGAAATATCAATGCTCTTTTAAGAATAGAAGAGTATTTTTCGGCAAATATTATGGAAAAAAAGATTCCGAATGCAATGAAAAGAATCATTGAACCCATATCATAGAAAATTGCTCTTACAAGACCTTCCTGACCAAAAACCCCGAGCACAACAGGATATCCAAGAAATCCTGAGTTAAACATGGCTGATGTAATAACAGTACTCCAGCGGGTTTTTTGGTCATAATTTCTTATTTTAGAGAATATATAGGCTAATGTCCCACTTATTATTCCTATAATTAAACATATAAATGTGATAGGTATAATGGATGGTAAAATAGTTATATCAAAGTCATACATTGCAATAAATATTAGTGAAGGTATTGCGATGTAAATTACAATCTTATTTAAGATGTTAGCATCATCAGGCCTTAGAATATTGATCCTTTTCAGAAAATATCCCAGGATGATCATTATTATAATGGGAATGATAGTTTCAATGGAATTCATTATATTCAATTTATTACTATTAAAATAAGTTTTTTTATAATCCACATTATTTAAATTCTATAATAGATTCTATTTCAAAAATAAATTAAATGAAAGAGCATGATGGCTAGTCACGCTCTTAAACATCGCATGTTTCAATCAGTCAGTTATACCTTCGGTTACTATCTTAAATACAGCTTCACCTTCAGGTAAGTGTGGACTGTCTACAAGCCTTGCAATTCTTTTTCCAGCAAGTCCTTTTTTAAGCCAGATTCTGTAGGTTGCAGCGTGACCAAGCACGTGACCACCAATAGCCTTAGTTGGACTTCCAAAGAATGCATCAGGTCTTGCTTGCACCTGATTTGTAACAAATACTGCTACATTGTATGTGTTTGCAATGTTTTGCAATGTGTGAAGATGTTGGTTTAGTTTTTGCTGCCTTACTGCAAGTGATTCCCTTCCAACATATTCTGCTCTAAAGTGAGCGGTCAGAGAATCTACTATGACCAGTCTAATGTTGGTTCCACTTTGAATTAATTCGTTAACCTTATCTGCCATTAAAATCTGGTGACTTGAATTGAAAGCTCTTGCAATGTGTATTTTCTGTAAGACTTCCTCTGGATCAAGTTCAAATCCTGTAGCGATTTGTTCTATTCTTTCTGGTCTGAAAGTGTTTTCTGTATCTATAAATACACATTCTCCTTCAAGACCTCCTTTTTCAACTGGAAGCTGTACTGTAACTGCAATTTCATGGGATATTTGACTTTTACCTGAACCGAATTCACCAAAAACTTCTGTTATAGATTGAGTTTCGATTCCGCCACCAATGAGTTCATCAACAGCACTACTTCCGCAGGTTATTCTCCCTACATCTTTTCGGCGCTCCATCACATCAAATGCAGTTTCAAAGTCAATTGATTCGGCTTTTCTTGCAGCTTCAATAACTTTTTCAGCGACTCCTTCACCGATTTCAGCTTTTACGCTGAGTTCTTTGGCAGTTGCTGTTGCAAGTCTCATCATATCTGCAAAACCTGCATCTCTTAACTTTTGGGCAGTTTTTTCTCCAACATTGGGTAAATCTTCTAATTCGACCATTTTGATTCTCCTAATAGTTTGTAAAATTAAGTATGGAACTTAAGTTCTGGGTTTATAAAATGCACATCACTTTGTCTAATTTCGTTTTGAACTTAATATTCCATTTTCATTATCTTCTTGGCGATGAGCCTTATCTCCTCATTGTATTCATCGAAGCTTGCATCTGCAATCACTGTAATATTGCTGCCAATCAGGTCTTCGACTTTTTCAGCAAGAGATCCTTCATCTGCAGTTTTTGCAATTACTTCATTTGCCTCATCAGTTGTCATTCCGAGCAATTCTTCAGCTTGTTTTCTGAAGAATGTTGTTCTGACAGTTCCAGTGTCATCTTCAATTACACATGGAAGTATCATGAGATAGTTTGGTTTTTCAGTTTCCTCTCCGCAGAAATCGCAAATAAATGCATCATCGACGTATTCAATCCTTTTATTACAGTTTGGACACATTTCATAGAGTATTCTGTCCCCGTAAGCTTCGATTATTTTTCCACTTACTTTGATATTTTTATCTTCTTCTGCTAATTCTTCGATTTTTTTGGTTTGGTATATTGATTCTTCAATTTTCTCAAGTGAAGGAAGGGCTTCAATATCTTCATCTTTTGGTTTTACTACTGTTGTAGCTCTTCCAACGCTAAGTTCTACACTATTATTTCGGAATCGGGGTCTAGCATTCTTTATCCATATTCCATCGCCTTTATTTAGGCCCATTTCTGCTTTTTCATCCCAAAATGATGCTCTAACAATGCCGGTGTCATCAGCAATTTCAACTGATCTTACCATCCCCATTGTTCCATTGGCCCTCTGGAATTCATTTATATCGTAAAGATTAATTATACGGCCTATTACTCCGACTTCGTCTTTTTCACTCTTTATATTCTTTAAATCTTCGATTTTAACTGGTTTATACATTTCTTCTTCAAGTTTATCTAATGAAGGAAGACTTTGACCATCATCATTCATTACAATGATTCTAACGGTTTTACCAATGCTTAATTCTACACTGTCGTCCCTAAATCTTGTTTTAGCATTTTCGATTTTTACCAGATTCCCTCTGTTTAATTTCATTTCTGCTTTTTCATCCCAGAATGAAGCTCTAACAGTACCAGTATCATCAGCAATTTTAACTGATCTTACAAGTCCAACAGTCCCATCGGCTCTCTGGAACTCATTTGCATCATAAATTTCCATTATCCTTCCGATAATGTCCACTTCTTCACCTTCGTCTTCAATTTTGTGAAGATCCTCGATTTTGATGGGTTCAAGCTCTTTTTTATGTTCTTCAAGAACTTCTTTTAAACCTGCGTCATCTTCTGGATTTATCTCAATTTTACTGTTCCATCCAGTGTTTACTCTGTAATCAGTCTCTGAATATTCATCAAATTCAATATTTCCGCCCGTAATTTTTAAAATATCTCCTTTGTTGATATTTAAGTTGGTATCTTCGTTCCAGAGGGTTACTTTTATTGAACCTGTATCATCTGAAATCACAATGGATTTTACCGCTCCAGTACTTCCATCTGCTCGTTCAAAAGTTATTTTATCCTGTATTTTACTTACAACACCCATTAACATGACATTTTTCATTTCGTGAGCATCGCCGATTTTCATAATCTCTTCTTTATGTTCAGGAACGTCAAATTCACCTTTAATTATTCTTCCAATAAATGAATGAGTTAAGTTAACTTCCCCATTCCTAATACGGCTTTGAGCACCTAATATTTTAACAGAATCTCCTTCTTTAAGTTCTAATTCGTTTAATATTTCAACATCCCTGTTCCAGAGAGTTAAAGATATTGAACCCGTGTTATCCTTTAAATCAAGGGTAACGAATTTTCCTTCTCTTCCATTACTGTTATATGGCCTGATTCTTGAAATTCTTACAACTCGGGCAATAACATTAACCTGCATTTCCCCTTTAATATCAGCAATAGGGGTTATTTTTTCATTATATTCTGGAAAATCCTCTGATTCATCAAGTTTTTCTATGGTAGATCTGTTTTGGAGGTGAGCTTCTTCGTTTCTATACCCCTCTTTTATTTCTACATTATTTATTTTGACGATGTCTCCTTCATTGATTTTTTTAAGCATTTTAATATTTTCTGTCCAGAGTACAACGCGCATTTCACCTGTATCATCTGCAATCATGAGATTTGCTACTTTGCCTTCTTTTCCTTTCTTTGTGGTAAATGATTTAACATTTGAGATGTGCATTATTCTTCCAACTATGCTTATGTCATGTAAACCTGTTTCTAAGTCAGCTATTTTACGTAATTCGTCATTTTTTGCTTCCGGGACATTTTCTTCGTCAATGTATTCCCCTACTATCATTCTTGCAATATCCAGCTCATCCATGAAACTTACTTCTTCATAATCTTTTTTCATTTCCTCTATTCGTTTTAAGAAATCTTCATATGAGATTTTATCACTGATTCGCTGATATTCGCTCTTTATATCCTTTTCCATCTTGATGCCCTCACTTATAACCGACACATTTAAATTTTAGAAGAATTAATTTAGTGTCATATATATTAATATGTAGATAGTAGTAGTATTTACACCACAATATATATGCTTAACTGCTAAAAATAGCAACTTTTTTTAGCCAAATTGGGCCTATTTTTGTATATAAACTTTTTTAAATAGGTTAACATGAATTCAAACTAATTATGAAGAGCATAAGGAGGATTACAGATGTCAATGACAATGGCAGAGAAAATACTTGCAAAAGCTTCAGGTAAAAAAGAAGCTGAGGCTGGTGAGATAGTTATGGCAAACATAGATGTGGCTATGACTCATGATTTAACTGGACCTCTGTCTGTAGAGTCTTTTGAGAAAATAGGAGTTCCAGAAGTCTGGGATCCGGAGAAAATTGTGATCGTTTTTGACCATCAGGTACCTGCAGATTCGCTTGATGCGGCCCAAAATCACAAAATAATGAGAAAATTCGTTAAAGACCAAAAAATAACCAATTTTTACGACGTTAGAGAAGGAGTATGCCATCAGGTTCTTCCAGAAAAAGGACATGTAGTTCCTGGAGAAGTTATAGTTGGAACAGACTCTCATACATGTACTCATGGAGCATTAGGTGCATTTTCAACAGGTATAGGTTCAACAGACATGTCTATGGTATTTGCAACAGGAAAATTATGGTTTAAAATACCTGAAACTATTAAATTCAATATTGAAGGCACATTGGGAAATCATGTCTACGCAAAAGACGTTGTACTTAATATAATAGGTCAAATTGGTGCTGACGGTGCAACATACAAAGCATGTGAATTTGGAGGGGAAACCACCAAAAATTTATCTGTATCTGATAGGATGGTGCTTTGTAATATGGCCATAGAAATGGGTGGTAAAACAGGACTTGTTGAACCAGATCAAAAAACCCTTAACTACGTTAATGCAAGATCAAACAAATCTTATGAAGTATTTAAGGGAGATGAAGATGCTGCATCCCTTGAAATTATGGATATTGATGTTAATGATCTCGAACCCCAGATTGCATGTCCTCATAATGTTGATAATGTTCATGGAATTTCGGAAGTTGAAGGAACACCGATTGACCAGGTTTTCCTTGGATCATGTACAAATGGCCGAATTCAAGATCTAAGAGATGCTGCAAAGATTCTTAAAGGAAATAAAGTTTCAGACAGCATAAGAATGCTTGTAATACCCGCTTCACGTGAAGTTTATACTAAAGCACTAAATGAAGGGTTAATGAACATATTTGTAGATTCAGGAGCTCTTGTTTGTAACCCATGTTGTGGGCCGTGCCTTGGAGGACATGTGGGCCTCATAGGGCCGGGAGAAGTCAGTCTTTCCACTTCAAACAGGAATTTTAAAGGAAGGCAGGGAAGTCCGGAAGGAGAAGTTTATTTAAGCTCAGCAGCAGTTGCAGCAGCATCTGCAATTACAGGTAAAATTGAAGATCCTAGAAATCTAAAATAAGTGGTGTTATTATGAAAGGAAAAGTATGGAAATTTGGCAATGACATTGATACTGACCTTATTCTCCCTGGAAGATATCTGGTTTTAAGAGATCCTGAAGACCTTGCAGAGCATGTTATGGAGGGAGCAGACCCTGAATTTTCAAAAAAAGTTAAATCTGGCGATATAATCGTTGGAGGCACTAATTTTGGCTGTGGTTCATCAAGAGAACATGCCCCAATCGCAATTAAGGGTGCGGGTATTTCTGTAGTGGTTGCAGAGTCATTTGCAAGAATATTTTATAGAAATGCAATAAATATAGGCCTTCCACTTATAGAAGTTAAAGATATCTCCAAAGATGTTTCTGAAGGAGATGAAATAGAAATTAATATGGAAGAAGGTATTTTAAAGAATCTTAATACAGGTAAAGAGTTTAAAATAAAAGGATTACCCGAATTCATGCTTGAAATATTGAATGAGGGTGGATTAATTCCGTATCTAAAGGATAAAGTGGATGAAATTAAACAATAAAATTAAAGAAATTAATTAGATTATTAAAATATATAATGAATAAATTTATAGGAATACAGGTGTTTTTATGTATAAGATAGCCGTAATACCTGGCGATGGTATTGGAAAGGAAGTCATGGAAGCAGCATTACATGTTTTAGATGCGCTTGACGTTGAATTTGATTACACATTTGCAGATGCAGGAGATGAATACGAAGCAGCATCTGGAGTTGCATTACCTCAGGAAACAATTGATATAGTTAAAAATTCGCGGGCATGCTTATTTGGGGCTGCAGGAGAATCAGCAGCGGATGTCATCGTTAAATTAAGACAGGAATTGGATCTTTATGTTAATTTAAGGCCAGTAAAATCATATCCGGGCACTAAAAGTATTTATGATGATTTAGATTTTGTAATCGTAAGGGAAAATACTGAAGGTCTCTACATTGGTATTGAAGAAGAGACAGAAGATGGAGCAACAGCTTTAAGGGTCATAACCAGAAAAGCATCTGAGAGAATCTGTAAATTTGCCTTTGATTACGCTAAAAAAACAGGCAGAAACAAAGTTACAGCAGTTCACAAAGCAAACGTCCTTAAAAAGACTGACGGTCTTTTCAGAGACACTTTTTATAAAATAGCTGAAGATTATGGTGATATTGAAACTGATGATCGTTATGTGGATGCTACAGCAATGTTTTTCATTACAAATCCTCACATGTTCGATGTAATAGTAACCACCAATCTATTTGGTGATATTCTTTCAGATGAAGGTGCAGGACTTGTCGGTGGATTAGGTTTAATTCCTTCTGCAAATATTGGAGAAAATCATGGTTTATTTGAACCAGTACATGGATCTGCACCACGTCATGCGGGCAAGGGCACAGCAAACCCTTCTGCAATGATATTATCTGCAGTATTAATGCTTGATTACATTGAAGAGCATGAAGCCGCCCGTTCTGTTGAAAATGCGTTAATAAAAGTATTAAGCGAAGGTAAAGTCGTAACTCAGGACCTGGGTGGAAATGCTTCCACAATGGAAATGGCTCGTGAAGTACGAAACAAAATAGAAGGTAAATAATTAATAATTTAATTTCCAGATAAAATCTATCGTTGATTATGGTTGGTTCTTTATGAAAAACATTAAAAATAGTAAGATAAGAGCAGATATTCCTTTACTCAACGAAATTATTTATCTGGATGCTGCAAGTACCACTCCTACTCCGGAACCTGTGATAAATGCTATGCTTGATTATTATCATAATTTCAATGCAAATACAGGAAGAGGAGCATATAAAGCAGCGGTTAAATCAACAACAAAGTTTGAAGATGCAAGGGATAAAATAGCGAATTTCATAAATTCTGCTAGAAATGAAGTGATATTCACCAAGAACACCACTGAAGCAATTAGCCTTGTAGCTAATGGTTTAGACTTTAAAAAGGGTGATTCAATAATTGTTCCAAATATAGAGCATCATTCAAACTTTATACCATGGCTTGAATTGAAAAAGAGGGGAATTAATTTAAAAATCATAAAAGCCAATAATTTTGGAGTAATAGATGCGGCAGATGTTGAAAAAGCTGTAGATAAGAATACAAAGCTAATCACCACCACACATATTTCTAATTCTATTGGTTCATGCCAGCCAATATATGAAATAGGTGATATTGCAGAAAGGAATGATATTTTATACTTGATTGACGCTGCCCAATCTGCAGGACACATGAGACTAGATGTTAAAGAAACAAAAGCAGATTTTATTGCATTCCCTGGCCATAAAGGATTTTTAGGGCCTGTTGGAACAGGTTTTTTATACTGTAAAAATGAAATTGCCGAACATCTTAAACCATTGAATCTGGGCGGTGGAACAGTATCGGATGTTACAGAAGACGATTACACTCTTGAACCGATCCCTGCAAGATTTGAAGGAGGAACTCAGAATATTGCAGGTATTATTGGTCTTGGAGCGGCTGTGGGTTATGTTAAAAGTATTGGAATTGAAAATATTGAAAAATACAGCATAGAACTCACAAAATATATGTATGAAAGAATAAATGATATAGACAGCACCATATGTTATGGAGATCCAGAAAATATCCATGGTATTGTTGCTTTTAATATTAAAGGCATGAATTCGCATGATGTTGCAAAAATACTTGATGAAATCAAAAATATTTGTGTTAGAAGTGGATACCATTGCGCAATTCCCGCAATAAAGCATTTAGGTGCGGATGCTTTAGGAGGAACTGTTAGAGCATCAGTTCATTGTTATAATAACAAAGAAGAAATAGATATTTTTGCAGAAACTGTTAATGAAATAGCAAAATTTGCTGGAGTTTAAAATGTTTGCATTTTTTAACCTAAAATCAAAGATTTTAGAGGTTGAAGGAGGCAAATATGTTTCCTAAACAGCAAAAATATTGAAACTATTGAAAATCGAAGATTTTCGAGTCCCAAAAATTCTATGAATTTTTGAGGAATATTTCTGGAGGTCAATTATATGGAAAAGGCACAGCTTATAGCCCTTTTTATAATCTTTCTCATGATTGGGAGTGCAGTAGCGGCTGCTATACTATATGTTTTATAGATTTAATTTTTATCAATAATCATATATGTAGGATAAAATAAATTTATTTAAGGTAAATTTTATCTTCTTAGTATTAAAGATGAATTTTAGGTCATTATGGAGGTTAGAAAATGGTAAAAGTCAGATTAGGAGCAGTAGTAGCGGAATTCAATTATGATATTACTCATATGATGCTTGAACTTGCTAAAGAGCATGCAAAATTTCTAGATTCTGAGGTAACAAAAGTTATAGCCGTACCTGGCGTTTTTGATATGCCTCTTGCAATCAAAAAGCTTTTAGAAGATGATGAGATAGACGCTGTTATTACGCTTGGGGCAGTTATTGAAGGTGCCACATCACATGACGAGATTGTTGTACAGCACGCTTCACGTAAAATAGCTGATCTAGCACTTGAATACGATAAACCAGTTGCTTTAGGAATTTCAGGCCCTGGAATGACACGTTTAGAAGCTCATCAACGTGTAGAATATGGAAAACGTGCCGTTGAAGCTGCTGTTAAGATGTGTGAGCGGTTAAAATAGCCTTTTTTCATTTTTTTAATATTTCATTAACTTTATTTTATATAATCAGTATTCATGAATATAAAAATTATTTACAATAAATTTCAATAATTTGATAAATTGGGTATTAAACTCAATCATGTAGATGGTAATTATGGAAATATTAACTCCAAAAGATCTTAAAGATAAATTTAAAGACCCATGGATAGCTCCTTATAAAAAGGTCCTCACAATGGTTGATAAAGACCTTGTGGAAATTGTGGAGTACCACCCCTGTGTTGGCGGATCAGAATGGATGGTTTACCAGTATGAAAGGTCGAGCAACATTGTAAAAAGCGCGAAAAGAGATGGAAACAAGCATACGTACCTTGCAGAAGTCGGAAAAAGTGATTTAAATCTTAAAGCAAGTTTTTCCGCTGCAGGAATTGAGGAAGTTTCAGTTGAGGGTGATGAAGTCAAAGTTATTCATGCCGGACTCGCCGGTGCCGGAGTAGGGGCAGCAATGTGTCGCGGAATGGCTGAAGGAGTTAAAAGGGTTGAACTTTATGATATAGGGGGCGGATCTAAGGTTGGAAGAGCCGCAGTTGTGACTCCAAAACTTGAAAAGATTGTAATAGGTATTGATGATACTGATACCAAAGAAGAAGGAGCAACATGGACATTAGCCAATAATATAGGTATAGAACTCAGTAAAATGGGATTTGAATACATAGATCATGTTATTGTGCAACTTTACCCCCATAATCCTAATAAAACTCAAAACTGCGTATCTATTGCATTGGTATTTGCTATTAAACCAGGGGATCGTGAAAAAATTATAGAAGAAGCGCGTAAGCTGCTTAAAAAGCATACATTGTCTGGTAAAACAGCAATGGCAATTCTCGATGGAATTAATATTCCAGAAAAACTTAGAGAATATGCTGAAGTCGCTAAAAAATCTATGATTACCCTTGAAGAAGCAGAAAAAGTTGCAAAAGAAATGAATATTCAACTTGTAGAAGTTACAGGGGCGGAAGGAAAGATTGGAGCACTTGCAGCACTTGGGCTCTATAATGACATAAGGGAAGCTGTGAAGGTTTATTATTAGAATAAGTAATTAATTATTTTTAAAGATTAGATTTAAAAATCTACCTTCAGTAGAGTCTGCAAATGCAACGTTTGAATTAGCTACATCTCCAATTTCAATTTTAATTGTGTGTTTACCCCAATATGCATAATATGTGTTTTTAGTGCTTTTTGAGTTGTAATAAATCGTTTTTTCCTTAACATTATTAATATAGATTTCATATGATCCGTTTCTTAGTTTTCCTGTAGTTGTTGACACTAGCTGATTATCCATGTATATATTTACAATGTTGCCTTTTATATTGCCTGTTTTTATAAAGATTCCTTCTTTCACCTGGAAATTAGTTATATTTGAATTTATGCTCAGAGATTTTTCTGCATAAACATCTTTAAAGATATTTCTTAAATTACTATCTCTGATTATATCTCCAATATTTAGATCAAAGTTTGCCCTGACTTCAGCAGGCATTCTCAACAGGTTATCTTCTCCGGGCATGGTTTGGGTTAAATTGTATCTTTTATCCTTTATGTAAATTACATCACCATAGCCTAACTCAAGGGAGTTCATAGCCTCTATCGGAACTCTTAAAGTTGAATTTTCATTTTCTAGAGCACCATCTACGGTATAGGGGCCCCTTACATCAATAGTTCTGATTTTTGCAGGATCAATCCATATTACCAGGTTACTTGAGGCGGGTTCTATAGATATTTTACCTTCTTCTACATGTACAGCCCCTAAAAGTGTAGCCAGCATGGCTATTAATATTAATGCAGACACAATGATGGGAAAATGCATATATAAAAACGATTTTATTGATGTGGATTTTTTATCCGGCCTTAAAATTATATTAAATGATCGTTTAATAAGTTTAATGATATAATAAAGAGCTATAATGAGTCCAACAATTAAAAGTGTTGCTCCGGCAACTGTTGGAACCATTTTAATGAAAAATACTGAAAAAACACCAAGTGAAGAAAGTGAGAGGCCAAGAATGCTCATTCTTATATATTTACCGAGGGTATCCATCATGGATACTCTGCCATATTCCATGGCTCTGTCCACAATTGTTCTAACAACCTCATTGGCAGTGGCATTTAATTCTTTAAGTGTTGACATAGAATGTTCAATTTCACCAATGTCAACTTCTTTTATTTTCATCCCCCTGACATCTGCATCAAGCACAATTCCAACGTCAACACCGTAATCTTTTTCAAATTTAATATTATTTAAGAAGCTCCTTTTTGCGGCAAATTGTCCGCTTAAAGGTTGTTCAAACTTTAATTCAGGGAAAAAGAAGTTTAAAAGAGGTTTTGCAGTTAATTCTGTTACTCTTCCGGCTTTTCTTTTAAATTTAGTTTTTGTAACATCGGCTTTTCCATTTAATATAGGCATTATAATATTTTCAACCTGTTTAGAGGTTAAATTTTGTAAATCAGCATCAATAAAGGCAACTATATCTCCGGTTGATTTTTTAAATCCTGTATTTAAAGCTGCACCTTTTCCTTTATTTTTCAGGTGTTTTACGACAGTAGCTCCAGCTCTTTCTGCAGCTTCACTGGTTCCATCAGATGATCCATCATCAACCACAATTATCTCGTCAACATAATTCAGGCTTTTCGCTGCTTTAACTACATTTTCTACTGTTTTTGCTTCATTATATGCAGGAATTACAATTGAAACCGTCATTTTTGGCTCTGATTCTCTGTTTTTTATAGATGCCACTAAAAGGATGAAAAATAGAATAACCCAGGACAAAACGTACACCTCAAATTTTCATATCAAGTTTTATAAATAATGTGAGTTAATATTGAAAATATCTTATGGAACTTATCATCTTTCTACATAATAAATTAATGCTATAAATAGATTGTAGGTGTCAAATGAAACCAAAAGTTATGATATTACTGGGGAGTGCGTCTGATTATGCTATAGCAGAGAAAGCTATAGACATTTTAGAAACACTTAACATCCCATACGATGTTAAAGTAGCTTCAGCGCATAGAACACACGAGAAAGTGAAAAAAATAGTTATGAAGGCCACCGATGAAGGAATAGAAGTATTTATAGGTATTGCAGGGCTTTCAGCCCATTTACCTGGAATGATAGCTGCAAATACTCATAAACCAGTGGTTGGGGTTCCTGTAAGTGTTAAATTAGGAGGACTAGATGCCCTTTATGCTTCAGCTCAGATGCCATTTGGAGCGCCTGTTGCAACAGTGGGAATTGACCGTGGGGAAAATGGAGCTATACTTGCAGCACAGATTATTGGAATCCACGATGAAGATGTAAGAAAAAGGGTTTCTTCAATGAGAGATTCATTCTTTGAAAAGATAGCTGTAGATGAAAGGAACCTTCTTGAAGCTATAACCGGGGACTATTATTCTCCTCTGCTTGATATTCCAGAAGAAGAGCTTAAAAATGAAGACTTATTCAGTGAACCCTCATCTGATGAAATAGAAGATTTAGATATAGCGATAATTGCAGGAAGTTATTCAGATATAAAATTTGCAAAGAAAGCAACTAACTTTCTTGATAAAATGAATGTAAATTATGATTTCAGCGTTATATCTCCTATAAGGTATCCAAAAAGATTTGAGGAATATTTAAAGAAGGTTAAAAACGCCAAAATTTTTATAGCCATCACTGGAATGTCTGCTCATGTTACAGGAGCCATTGTAGCATACACCGAAAAGCCAGTTATAGGAGTCCCATGTTCAATTAGATTAGATGGAACTGATGCTCTCTTATCAATGGTTAATATGCCTCCAGGAGTTCCTGTTGGAACTGTAGGTATAGATAATGGAGGTAACGCAGCCATACTCGCTGGCGAAATGCTTGGAATTATGAATAAGGATATCGAAAGAGATATTAGAAGATTTAAAGGGAATATCGAGTGTAATCAGTAGGTAATGGATAAATGAAAGAAGAAAAAAATATATCTGAGGAAGTCTGCAAAATGGGCTCTTGTGGTTGCCCTGTAAATTATATATGGCTTGGGATTGCATTTATTTTCTTTACAATTGCCCTTGCAATGATTTTTGGTAATTAATTGGCTGGTGAAAGTATGAGAGAATTTTTAAAGATTCTTGAAGAAGAATTTAACATTATAAGGATTGAAGATCAAATATCAGCGGAATATGAAGTTGCAAATATCTTGAGGAATCATCCTAAGGATACAGTAATTTTTGAAAACATAAAAGACAGCAATATTAAGATTATATCTGGAATCTGCAACACCAGAGAAAAAATAGCCCGCGGAATCTCAGTAACAGTGCCAGAAATCACAAAAAGGATAATGGAAGCTACTGAAAATCCAATTCCTGTTGAAAATGTTGAAAACATAAAAAAGAACTATATTACTCAAAAAAAACCTGATTTGGGCGAAATTCCAGTACCAACTTACTACAAAAAAGATGGTGGAGCATATATGACTGCAGGGGTTGTAATAGCAAAGGACCCTGAAACAGGAATAAGAAATGCATCAATTCATAGAATGCTTGTAAACTCAAAAAACAGGCTTGGAATTCGTATAGTTCCTAGAAATCTCTATACTTATTATAAAGTGGCAGAAGAAATGGATAAACCACTTGAAGTGGCGATTGCAATTGGGATGCATCCTGCAACTCTCCTTGCAACAACCACATCAGTCCCAATAACAACAGACGAGCTTGAAGTGGCTAATAATTTCCATGAAGGGAATATGGAGCTTATAAAATGTGAAGATGTTGATATGGAAGTGCCTGATGCAGAAATAATCATGGAAGGTAAGATATTACCCCATGAAAGGGAGCCTGAAGGACCATTTGTAGATTTAACAGATACTTATGATGTTGTAAGGAACGAACCAGTTATAGAACTCAGTAAGATTCATTACAAAGAGAATCCCTATTATCATGCCATAATGCCTGCTGGATTTGAACACAGGCTTTTACAGGGGCTCCCACAGGAGCCAAGGATTTATAATGCAGTCTTGAATACTGTTCCAACAGTTCAAAATGTAGTTTTAACTGAAGGAGGTTGTTGCTGGCTTCATGCAGCAATTTCAATAAAGAAACAAACTCAGGGAGACGGAAAAAACGTTATAATGGCAGCACTTGCTGCACATCCTTCACTAAAACACGCCATTGTTGTTGATGAAGATGTAAACATATTCGATGCTGAAGATATTGAATATGCAATTGCAACAAGAGTTAAAGGCGATGAAGATATCATGATTGTGCCGGGAGCAAGAGGTTCTTCCCTTGATCCGTGCGCAACACTTGATGGTACAACAACTAAGGTTGGAGTGGATGCCACTAAGCCTCTGGATAAAAAAGAGAAGTTTGAAAGGGTTAGCTTTTCTGAGTAAATATTAGAAAATTAAATTTTGTTTTTTCTTTCCACTGCTCCATTTTTTTTGCGAGGTCTTTGAAAAATCAGAAATTTTTCGGGCATTTGAAAATGTAATTTTCGATGTCCCAAATACTGTATGTTTGAAGACCACAAAATCGAAGATTTTCTAGGGCCTTTTTGATCAACCGCTCAAAAATTCTTTCAGAATTTCTGCCGCCTAAAAAATGAAATTTTCTAGAGCTTTTTTCAAAAAGAAGGTTGTTTGTGAGTATTAGTTTTAGTAAATAGTTTAATTAAAAGAAAAAAGTGAATGCTATTTATTCTCATCTTCTGCTGTACATCCAGTAACCTGCACCAACAATAACAAGCACAACAATTATACCTAATATAATTCCTGTGTTATTGCCGGATGATGATGCCGGGGAAGTCTGGGTAGTTACATTATCTGTTTGATTAGAATCGGTGCTATTATTGGAAGCATTATGCGCATTATGGGGTGATCTTAGTTCTGTTCCTGTTATTTTGCCGGTTTCAGAGTCAACATAGATTTTCCCAACGCTTTTTCCGCTGTTATCATTGACATGTACAATCCATGTGCTGTTAATTCCTTCAATCCATTCATACCGACCAGGTCCGCCGAAGTCAGGACTGTCCTCTTTGGCCACATTAAATGGTATCCATTTTGTTTCACCGGTTTTGGTGTCTTTTACTTTAACCTGCCAGTTATCCAATCCTGGAGTAACAGCTTTGTAAGGTAATTTATGTGAATTTAGATAGTTTTGCGCTATCGATTTAGCTTGATTTGCACCTATATTAGGTCCAGAGTCAGCACAGGCGGAATTAAGAATTCCAAAAACAAATATTAATATTAAAAATATGCTGAAGATGTTTTTAGCTAACATTAAATTATCCTCCTTTGTTTGTTAATTAACCATTATTTGTTAATTGATATCTGAATTGATATTATAAAATGCTTATGAAAAATTAGAGATAAATTAGTGATATTGGCTTATAATTTAATGTTAAATAGTGTAATGGGTATAATAACTTAGATAGGGGCTTCATTAACAGGTAAATGTTCTTTAAGAGCATAAAATACTGACATCTGATCTATATTTATAGTAACTATATTGAATACTGTGTTGAGGTGGTTTTGAAGCCCTATTTCGTCCCCATTATTTTTTACAAGATTTTTATAGGTGTCGTTAACTGTTAAATAACCAGGTATCTCACTATTGTCATGGATCATTGATTTAGTATTTGCATTTTCCATGCAAGTTAAAAATGTTGAGGGAATATTAGAATAGGCAAAGGGTAGATAGATATGGCTGATGGATACCTCTCTGCCGCTTATGTTGTAGGCCATGAAGTCAATTTTTTCTGCATTGAAGCCGTTAAATCGGGTATTTGAAACTAAAAAATTAACAAAAAGAGGATCATTTTCCACAAATGAATCCTGATTAACAAAACAGGGGTCTCCAATTCCAACCGCCTCTAAACTTATAACTGCAATGGTATTATTCACAGAATCTGGATTTTGGAGAACATAATGACGTGCTCCAACAAGATAAGGGATGAAAATGATTTTGTTGTATTCATCTGAACTGTTCTTTGAATTTAAATCAACTGGAAATGTATATTCATCTTCTCCGGCCCCAAAACCTATTAATTTAATGGTATAATAAGGTTTTTTTTGTTGATAATGTTTTGCAAGTCCTATAAGTAATGCAAGACCTGTTGCATCGTCGTTAGCGCCTTCAATATAATTGCCGTTTATTTTATCGTAATAAGTATCTAAATCTGCACATATGATGATCTGTTTTGGTGAAGTCCCATTAATAGTTCCTATAACATTTTCAGACCTTTTAATATCCTTTGAATCCATTGAATAGTATTTAAATCCCTGTATTTCGGTTTTGACTCCATAAGCATCAAATTTTGATTTAAGATAATGGGCTGTTTCTCTTTCACTTTCTGATCCGGCTGGTCTGGGGCCTATTTCTTTTGCAATATGTTTAACATGAGATACTAAGGATAAATCTGTGGATTCCTTGTTGTATGCGGGATTTACAAGTAAAAATGAGGATAAAAGGATAATTAGTATTATAATAATAGTTATTTTTTCAAAGTCCATCCTTATCAGCACTTCAGTATTTTCTAATTGCAATGTCTAATTGGTTAATATGGTACTTATATGTTTGAGTTTAGGTTTTGTTGTTTTGTAATTTAAAAAATAGATACGAGGGATGTTTTAGTGACAGAAAAATAATTTAATTGGGTTTTTTACTTATGAATAGCTGCAAAAGCATCTATCTCAATTAAAAAGTCAGAATTGGCCAGTGAAGAAACAAATACAACTGTAATGGCAAGGAAATTTTCATTTTTATCCAATATTTTTTGAGAAACCTCAAAACCAGGTCGTGGATCATTTCCTTCTACAATGTAAAGGTTTCACTTAATTACATTTTTGAATGAGGCCCCTGCAGCACCTAGAGCAATCCTTAAATTCTTAAAAACCTGTTCTTCTGCTTCTTAAGGTCTCCTTTACCAATGATTTCGCCTTTAGCATTTATTGAATCCTTTTTTCCAATATAAACAGTTTTAACACCTTTGGAGGTTATAAATACATTTGAAAAAGTGAGGTTTTTATTTAGGCCATCTGGATTTAGGTATTGGACTTTTGGGGCAATGTTTTCTTCTTTTATTATTATGTTATAATGTTTATGGGTGCTTTACAGGTAGGACATTTTCGAGTTTCTTTAAGCTTATCATCAACAATTTCAAACCCATTTCTCTGTATAAGGACTTTTCCACACTCTGGACATAACGTGTTCTCTTCACCACCTGTAGAAACATTTCCAATATATACATATTTCATTCCAGCTTCTTTAGCAATGTTGTATGCTCTTCTAAGAGATTCTACTGGTGTAGGTGGAAGTTGTCCCAGTTCATAATATGGAAAAAACCTTGTAAAGTGTAATGGAACTTCTAAACCAGTTTCTTCAACCATAAACTTTACTAAAGCTTTTATATCTTCTTCAGAGTCATTATAACCAGGTATAATTAAATTTGTTATTTCTATATGGGTTCCATTATCATAAAATCGCTTAATATTATCCAGAACCGGTTGAAGCCTGGCCTGACATAGATCCCGATAGAATTTATCGGACATGCCTTTTAGATCAATATTCGCAGCATCGAGATATGGTTTGATAAGATCAAATGATTCTTCACTCATATATCCATTTGTTACATAAACCGTTGCTATGTGTTCTTTTTTAGCTAATTTTGCACTGTCATAGGTGTATTCAAACCATATTGTGGGTTCATTGTAGGTCCATGCTATTGATTTACATCCATACTGTTTTGTTAAGCGTATAGCCTCCTCTGGAAGTATTTCTCGTGTTGAAATCTCATCTAAATTTGCTTGGGATATATTCCAGTTCTGACAGTGTTTGCATCTGAAATTACAGCCCACAGATCCAAGGGAAAAAACAGTTGAACCGGGATAAAAATGGAAAAGGGGCTTTTTTTCTATTGGGTCAACAGCAACTGATGAAGCGGCACCGTAATTTAGAGCACAGAGTTTACCTCCAATATTGGCCCTCATACTGCAGAATCCTGTATCTCCCTCTTTAATAATACATTTTCTTTCACAGACCTTGCAATTTAAATTTTCTCCAACTTTATCATAAGTAAGGACTTCTTTTTTCATAAGGAATCCTCCTCCTTAAAATTTAAATAATTACTGGCTTGTAAAATGTCTTTTTAACATTAGAAAGACTAATTAATCCTTCAGCAACTTGAACTGCATTATATAATTATTGTTTTACTTGATATAAAAATAGTTAGATAATTAATAAAACAATTATTTATAGAAAGAAACTAGATTAGTAATGTTGGCATTCGAGTCCATTTCATCTCAAAAATCTTGAATGTCAACTACTTTCATATTATATTATTGTTTATTGATACAAAATAAAAAGAAAAACGAATTTAAAAACGTTTTAATAGTGAATTTTTATTTTTTAGACAGGTGTTCATAGCCACGTGGCTCTAATATCTTTTTTGTCCCATCATTAGAAATCTTCACGATTTTACCAGATGATGTAACACACCCTATCTCATAAAGAGATATTTTATCTTTAATTTGATTAAAAATATTTTTATCAATGGTTAAAAGGAGTTCAAAATCTTCTCCATAATAAAGAACTAAATCTAACGGGTCTTTATCAGTCTTTTCTGCAACTTTTATTACTTCTTCTGGAACTGGCAGAAGATCCTCATAAATGGTTATCCCGATTTTACCGCTATTTGCATCTATTAATTCTCCAATTTCTTTTGCAAGGCCGTCTGTTATGTCTGTTGCAGATGTTGCATATCCTTTTTCTGCAATTAAAACTCCTTCTTTAGATCTAGCTTCTGGGTTCAAAGCGTGTTTTAGTGGAATTTCTTTTAGATCAGAACTAAGTTCTAAATTATTAAATAAAATTTCAAAGCCTGCAGATGCAAGTCCAAGAGGCCCTGTAACGGCCACTATGTCTCCAACTCTAGCCCCACTTTTCATTAAAACATTATCTTTGTTAACAATGCCCAAACATGCCCCACAGATTGTTAGTTCTTGGGATTCGTTTGTATCCCCCCCAATAAGCATCATTTCATATTCTAAACAGCCTTCGATGATCCCGTCCATTAATTCATCGAACTCATCAACAAGCATGTTTTTAGGCAGGCCTAATGAAATAATAATACCTAGGGGTTTAGCACCCATTGCAGCTAAATCGCTCACATTTACAGTTACAGCTTTTTTACCCATTTGTTTGGGATTCATTTCCTTTGGAAAATGGGCAGATTTAAAGAGCATATCGGAAGTTGCAACTAAATATTGATCTCCAAAATTAATAAGTGCTGCATCATCATTCAGGCTTTTAAGTGATAGATTATCAAAAAAAGAAGAGTTAAATACATTTTTAGTACTTTTTTTAAGAATTCTTTTTATCAGTTCTTTTTCCCCAATATCCGATACTTTAAGGGGCATTTTAAAACCACATGTCCAATAAAAATAAAATGATTAAAGGGCGTTTTTCACCCTGTCACCAATAATATCCACGAGCCTTGGATCAGCGCCAAGAGGCTCAGTATAGATAATATCACCATCAAATTCAATTTCTTCGGTTTCTTCATCTTCATGATGGCTGTGGCCGTGATCATGACCGTGTGAATGTTCATGGCCATTGTCTATACCAAGAATGTGAGGAATGTCCTGTTTTGTGTGGACTCCATGAGCTAAAAATACTGGTGTAACGATAATTTTTTGTGCGCCCTGTTTTGCAAGCATATTTATAGCTGCGGGGATTGAAGGTTTGGACATATTCATAAATCCTACTTCTACAAGATAATCTGAATTTTGTCTGTACATTTCACCGAGCTTGCTTACCACGTCTTTTCCGTAGGGCAATCTGCTTCCATGTCCCACGAGCAAAACGCCTATTTTAGCAGTTTTTGAGTCTGAATTTGTATCCATATGATATCACTCCATCGTCACCTTCTTCTTTTATTTTTCTAAAGACCATTTCAACTTCATCGCCTATTTCAACATCTTCTGGTTTGCAATCGACAATTTGGGTTGTTATTTTTGCCCCTTCTTCAAGTTCAACTATTGCCACTACATATGGGGCAATTGTTTTAAATTCTTCAGTAGGGGTGTTTATTACAGAATATGTGTGGATCTTTCCCTCTCCCTTGAGTTGTATATCTTCTAATTTTCCCTTTCTCCTGCATTCAGGACATATCACTCTTTTTGGGAAAAAAATAGCTCCACACTGTGAACATTTTGATCCGATAAGACTGTATCGCTGTGGAATATGGCGCCACGCTCTTACTATATCTTTCATTAAATTCCTCCTCAAATAAAATTTCTCATGAAAATTTTAGGTCAATTTAATTATGAAAATTAAACTTGTAAATTTTAGATGTTTTTTATGATCTATTTATAGATATTGCATGTTTGGACATAATTGTAATTAAATTATTTGGTAAATGATGATATCATTTCTTATGTATTATTAAAATAAATCTTTTAAACTTCTTATTTTGTTATTTTGAGCCCACATACCATAATACAAATACTGATTAATTTATATACTGATTCATATATTATAATTAAAGGAAGTAATTAATTCGTCACCTGTAAAATGACGAAAATGGTTAATTAGGCCAATTTAAGATTTTTAAATCCGTATTTAAATGAAAAAAATAGTTAAGATGAGTTTTATGGATCAAAGGGGCTATGTATTAAGTGGATTTACCTTTCTTCTCATGATTCCTGCAATTTTGATTATAGCCGCATTTGCAGATATGGGCCGAACAGGTGGAGAATCAGTAAGTGCAGTATTACAATCAGATACCACATTCTATGCAGTAAATGATGTAGAAAAGAATGTAGCAATCATTGCAACAGACGTTCTGAGAGAAACTGCAGATAACATTACTTTAACGGGTATTCCATTAACAGACAGCAGATCGACACTTAAATATTCATTACAGACGAAAATAAATGATTTTACTGAAAATTATGCCGAAAATATTGGCGCTGATGAAGTAACATGTACAATTTTAAAAGTAGATTCAGCCCCAGATCCATTTAAAATTGAAATAAAATTTGAAATCCACGTTAAAAAGGGTAAAACTGCGCATAATGAAACTATTAACCAGTTTATTGATATTAATGATAAGCAAGTGCCTGACCCTATGCCTTTTATAAAACTAAAGGCTTTTGGAATCCCTAAACGTGATAATAATAATGGGTTAATCGTTTATGGTTCAAGTCTATCTGATTTCTTAAGTTTCAGAGGACTGGAAAATGCTGAGATTTATAATGGCTCTACTTCCCCACTCTTCATAAAAAAATGTCCCTATGATCCTTATGTAAGTCATGGGAATGGTAATTCCTTTACTGTACTTAAAAACTGCATATTCAATAAATATTTTCATGAAAGCAGTGATGGGTCATGTTTCATGTGCAAATTGGAAGGTAAAGCAACATGCTCTCATTATGGAATTGAAACTTTCATAATACCTCCAATATCTCCCAATTCAAGCCAAATTAAAGCTCCTTGTTCCAGTGACCATGTAATCTTTAATGAGAGCACATATCTTGGAACTGAATTAGAGTATTACTGTGAAGCTAATAATCACTATATGCTATTTTTAGATGATGGACACAGGCAGAAATACGGGTTACCAAAATATGGGTGATTTAATGAAAGATAAAGGCTTTAATTACGAATATGATGGACAAGCATTGTCTCTGGACTTAATGCTTGGATTTGTGATAATAACAGTTATTATAGGGATCTCTGCAGATGCCATGGATATTGCAAGCTATAAAATGCAGGATTATTCATCAGGGACTTTTCTTGAAAAAATAACTACAGATGCCGCTGATATTCTTGTAAAATCTTCTGGATCTCCTGAAAATTGGGAAACACATAATTTTGACCAGGATACAGTACCCGGACTTGCAAAAAGAGATCCTGAAACAGGTAAACCCGTTCCAAACACAATTTCAATAAATAAAATTAATAAATTAAAAGAAAATTACGGCAACATGATTTACGGCCAAATTCTGCCAAGGGGAGTTAATTCAAGCATGATGCTATATCCTTCAAATGATTCTTTTGTCCCCATATCTATAATGAACAGCACGCCTCCTGCAGATGTTTATGAAGTTGCAGCGGTAAATAGAACAGTTCTTTTAGATTTTATGCATTTAAAGGTCGTAATTTATAGTATTACTCATAAAATTGCTTCAGGGGAAGAATGTGCTAATCCTAATCACAAATGGAATAATTCTTCTGGCAAACCCGAATGGGCATGTAAGCATTTCAATATAACCAGAGAAGAACTTCTTTCATCCGATTTTTATATTATTACACATGGCAATGTCGTTAATTCTGCAAGATGGATAATAGATAAAGCAAACGGACATAACAGCACTGAAAATTCATTTGCCCCTGCCCCTATACTTGTAAATGATAAATTAACAGAAATATTAGGCAACGATTCAAAAGCGAATTTATGGCTGCATATAAGAACTGCTGGAACTCCTGGTAACAGTTATGACTGTTACGTTGTTAGTGTTCCTAAGGGAACAGCTGCTGATATGGTTGATATTAAGTATTTGGATTCTGGCCCGTGGTTTTTTGTTTTGAGTGTTTGGTATTAATATTTTTAGGATCCGGATAAAATCCTAGATTACTTCATTCATTTTTTTTACTTGTTATGTCTATTGCTTGTACTATTAATTTTTTGAAATCTACGAATATTAAAACAGATGAATTTTACTTGCTTTCTTCTATCCGTAGCGGAAAAATTTTTTTTGAGAGAGGCCAACAAAAAAAATCGAAGATTTTTTAGGCCGCAAAACAAAGTTTTGCAGGACTTTTTTGATCCATCCTTTTTTCAAGGAAAAAAGGTGGAAAAGTATAAAAAGAACATAATGTAACTATAATTAATATCTAATTTTGATTGATTTATCAATAGTTAATATGGAGGATTAGAATGGCATTTAAAGATCTCTTTAAATTTAACAAAGGAAAAACAACATTTGTATTCATTGGAGGGAAAGGAGGAGTTGGAAAAACAACTGTATCTGCTGCCACAGCGTTATGGTTTGCAAGACAGGGTAAAAAGACCCTTGTAATTTCTACAGACCCTGCTCACTCACTTTCAGACTCTTTTGAAAAAAACATAGGACACAACCCAACACCAATAGCAGAAAACCTTGAGGCAGTTGAAATTGACCCTGAAGTTGCCATGCAAGACTATCAAGCCAAAATGAAGGAACAACAGGCTTTAAATCCCGGTATGGATATGGGAATGCTTCAGGATCAGATGGATATGGCCACAATGGCTCCAGGTATCGATGAAACCGCCGCATTTGATAAGTTTCTTCAGTACATGACTACTGACGAGTACGATATTGTTGTTTTCGACACAGCTCCAACTGGACACACTTTAAGATTACTTTCATTCCCTGAAATGATGGATTCATGGGTGGGAAAGATGATAAAAGTAAGGCGCCAGATTGGAAGCATGGCCAAAGCATTTAAAAACATTATGCCATTTATGGGCGATGAAGAAGAAGATCGTGCTTTACAGGATATGGAAGCCACTAAAAAGCAAATTAAAGCAGCGAGAGGGGTTTTAGCAGATCCAGAAAGAACTTCCTTTAAAATGGTCGTAATTCCAGAAGAAATGTCAATTTATGAGTCTGAAAGAGCGATGGAAGCCCTTGCAAAATTCAATATGACTGCGGATGGGGTTATTGTTAACCAGATTCAGCCTGAAGAAGCTGATTGTGAATTCTGCGCTGCAAGGCGTAAAATACAGGAGCAACGCCTTAAAACAATCCATGAAAAGTTTGGAAATCAACTTATAGCTCAGATACCTCTTCAAGCAGAAGAAGTAAAGGGTATGGATAAACTTAAGGGCATTGCTGAAATCCTCTACGGAGAATCAGAAGCAGCAGCTTCTAAATAATTTTATTTTTAATTTTTTTAAATCTTTTTATTATTATATACAGCTTGTTTTATACTACAGTTCCTAATATTAAAATTACCATAATTACAAGGAATGTATTTGCTACAGGGTCGGTCATGCTTGTAGATAAGGGTATAACTATATTATCTGGATCAAGACCTCTTCTGTAGGAAAAGATGTTTAAATAGAATGCAATTAACAGCATAAATGGTGTAAGCAATAATCCAGCTAATGTACTTATTAAAACCATGTTATTAAGCCCAACTGAGGGTATTCCTAGAGAAACTGCTCCAAAATGAGCTAAAAATCCTATTAATGGATAAATAATTATTGCAAGAATTATAATTATTCCAAAGTTTCTTAATGCACCTTCAGTAGGTCTTAATGTAGATTCTATTGAACCAATATGTAATCCTGAAGATAATCTTGCTCCAAGAATACTTACAAGGTCTCCGCTTTCACCTGAAAACAAAGGTACCAGTGCTAGAATACTTGGATTATTCAAAATAACTGAAAAACTAGTGTTCAATATAGTACCTGCAGTTGTACCAAAGATTGAAGATAAGAAAAGTGTGGGTGTGCTGTGTTTTATAATTTTTTTAAGGTGAGTTCCACCCCTTATTCCTACAATAAATCCAATAATTCCAATTGAAATAAACAGTGCAAATAATATTACCTCAAAAAATCCGTTTCTTATCCACAAAAGTATTTGTACGGCTAAAAGGATTGATGGAAGGGTGAAAAGGTCTCCAAAAGTGGCTATTAACGGAGTGGTTACATTATCTGGGTCCCAACCGTTTTCATAACTTTTAATAGCGATTAAAATTGTTGCAGGTAAGAGCAGTGCTCCAGAAAATATTCCTCCAAGCACTGATATGACTGTAAAATCTACTATGCTGATACTTTCAAAACCCAATACAATGGAAAATATTTTAGCCATAAATGCAAGGAAGATAGACATTATAATGGTTAAAATGATTGTAGAGATAATATTTTGATTTAGAACATCTGATTGTTTTAGTTCTGGAGATAGCGTACCTATATGGAGATTTGAGCCTAATCGTGACCCTAAAGCCCCAAATATATTTCCTCTCATTCCGATTGCTCCAGGGATAAGAATAAGTAGTCCTGGAAGGATTTCAAGCTGATTAGTCATTCCACTTAGGACTATACCCGCTATTAAATCACCAATACTACATATGAAGAGAGCTGTGAATCCTTCTCCTAAAACTCTTGAAACGTCCTTAAAAAAACGTGTGATTTTACCTGTAATACGAAATGGTATTGAAAGAGCATTCAAAGACCTTTTTGACACTAGGACTGCTAATCTGACCATCCAGTTTAGAATGATAAGAACAAATTTCCAGGTCTTCTTCACTATTTTCTCCATCCATTTCACTTAACCACCTTGAAATTAGCATATTAGCTGGTTTATAGTAATAACTCTTAACTGGGCTTAATGCACTATTTATTTTGCTTTTTAATAATTGACTCGTGAACATTTTCATCTATAACCCCTTCAGTGCCGGAACATCTTCTTTAACCCTTTCCATTACAATCATCTCAGTTAAATCTTCAACACCCTCAATAGAGCGTATTTTAGTGTTTATCAAATGATTAAGTTCTTCAATTCCTGGAACCCAGACTTTAATAAGAATATCATATTCTCCTGAAACACTGTACACTTCTGATACTTCTTCAAGTCTTGAGAGTTCTTCTTTAACTGATTCATGCTTTTCAGACTCTGTCTGAATAATGATTATAGATGTTATTTTAAGACCTAATTTCTGCCAGTCAAGTATCATTGTGTAACGTCTTATCAGGTCAACTTCTAACTTTTTAAGTCTGTTAGAAATTGTTGCATCAGGTACATCAATTTCTTTTGACATTTGAGATATTGTAATTCTTGAATTTTTAATTAAGGAACGGAGTATAGCTAAATCTACATCATCCATTTTTTATCCAACACCTGTTTGGTTATAAAAAATAGGATATAACTCTAATTATTTATAAAGGTTTGGGAAAGTTTCCAATATTTTAACAAAAAATGAGTATTTTTCTAACATATCATGAAATCTTTGGTGATATTTCATGAAATTTTGCTTCTAAAATCAGATTTTCTTTTTAAATTTTCTAGTCTTCTATAACTTCATCATAATCAAGACATTCTTCAAGTGTTATTTCATTTTTTGCAAGCTTTTCAAGCAAGATTCCACCAGTTTCGTTCCCTTTGGCTATAAGGGTATCATCAGCTGCAAGAATGGTGTTTTTGTCAGGGCCATATATCCATGATTCGTTCCTTCTTATTGCTATAACTGTCATCCCTGTTCTTGTAGCGAGTAATAACTCTCCTAAGGATTTTCCTATTAATTCTGAACCTTCAACTATGGTTATTCTTTTAATAGTTTCGTCTGATTCTTCCATAACCATTTTAAATACTGGATGTGGCCTCATATCTCTTAAAACAAGATCTGCAATATCTTTTGCTGAGTCAGCTATTGTTTCAGCAGCTTCACCAACTTCAAGAAGAGCAGTTAACTTTTCAGCATCTTCAACAGTTCTTGCTGCAAGTAATGATTCTTTCTTTATTTGGTAATTAAGCCGGTTAACTTTGTTTTCAAGCTTTATAACTTCTTCTGCAGCATCTTTACTATTAAAAAGCATTGCAGAATATGCTAAATCCACCATTAATTCCGACATGTTTTTCATTTCAATTAAAATGTCCTTAATACTCTTGGGCACCTTTCATCCTCCATTTTTTCTGGGTCTATTATTGTATAATACATGAATCTTTTAAAAACTTTTTCTATTATAATTTCATACTCATGAAAACAGACTTATTTAAAGAACTATCTAATTATAAAATGTGTCATAAATAAAATTTAAAAATTTTCAATATATTGTGGTTAAAATGCACGAAGATAAAAGAGTAATTCCAGAATTAGATGAGCAAAAATCTGTAGAAATAATATATAACTTCATTAAAAGCAAATTAGAAGAATCAAAATCCGAAGGACTTGTTATAGGATTGAGTGGTGGAATTGACTCATCGGTTGTTGCTTATCTTTGTGCAAATGTAGTGGAAATAGACAAAATACTTGGAATTATACTTCCAAGTGAAACCACGTCTTCTGAGGATATAGAAGATGCGATGGTAGTTGCAGAAAAGCTTGGAATAAAATACAAGATTCTGCATATAGATGAGCTAATTAAACCTTTTCCTCAATTATGTCCAGAATGCAGCAACAGTGAACTTGCAAATGGCAATTTAAAGGCTAGAATACGGATGATGATCTTATATTACCATTCAAATTCTATGAATCGGCTGGTGGCAGGAACAGGTAATAGAACCGAACTTCTTATAGGTTATTTCACTAAATACGGTGATGGAGGAGTAGATATTCTCCCAATCGGCGATCTATACAAGACAGATGTGAAAAAAATTGCAAATTACCTCGGCATTCCTAAAAATATAATTGAAAAAGCTCCAACTGCAGGATTATGGGCAGGGCAAACCGATGAGGAAGAACTTGGGATAAAATATGAGCTACTTGATAAAATTTTATATCTTATGATGGATGAAAAGTTAAGCACAGAAGAAATTGCACAAATACTTGAAATTCCTCAAGATGAAGTTTTAAGGATAAAAAACAGGGTAGAAGTATCAAAACATAAGTTATCATCTCCATCTATTGCAGAAATCAGATAATAAATAGAATAATTTGATAATGTATAGTTATATGGTTAAGAGGGATTATTATGTATGCTTTAGTTTATATAACCACATCAGGAAAAGAAGAATCCAAAAAAATAGGAAATATGCTTGTTAATGAAAAATTAGCTGCATGTGTAAATATTATAGCTTCTATTGAATCTATTTATTTGTGGAAAGGAGAAATTGAAGATGATAAAGAGTCCCTTCTCATTGCAAAAACTAAAGCAGATAATATAGATAAGATTATAAAAAGAGTAAAAGAAATTCACAGTTATGAAACTCCTGCTATTTTGGCAATTCCAATAATAGAGGGATCTAAAGATTATTTGGATTATTTAGATAATGAACTTAGTTAACATACTAAAGAGTAATTAATGGACTAAAAATTTGTTTTGGCGGTTGAAAGAAATTATCATTTACTGAAATACAAAACTGAATATTTAAGGTGATTAATTTGACAGATCATAATATAGAACTTAAATGGCAGAAAAAATGGGCAGATTCAGGTTTATTTGAATCTAATCCTGATAACAGAGAAAAAATTTTTCTGACAGTGGCCTATCCTTATCCAAGCGGAGCAATGCACATAGGACATGGAAGAACATACACAGTACCCGATGTATATGCTCGTTTTAAGCGAATGCAGGGATATAATGTCCTTTTCCCTATGGGATGGCACGTAACAGGAGCTCCAGTAATTGGAATTGCAAAGAGAATTGCGAGAAAAGACCATTGGACTCTTGATATCTATAAAAATGTCCACAAAGTGCCTGAAGAGGAATTATCAAAATTCACAGACCCGGAATATATTGTTAAATATTTCAGCAGTGAGTATCACGATGTAATGCAGCATCTGGGTTATTCAATTGACTGGAGAAGAGAATTCAGAACTACAGACCCTCATTACCAAAAATTTATTGAATGGCAGTTTAGACAGCTTAAAAACAAAGGTTTTATAGGTAAAGGAGAGCATCCAGTAAAATACTGTCCAGGATGCGAAAATCCAGTTGGAGATCATGACCTTCTTGAAGGTGAAGGAGTAGGAATCAATGAATTAACCCTCGTTAAATTCGAAATGGATGGCTATTACTTTGTAGCAGCCACATTCCGTCCAGAAACTCTATTTGGGGCTACAAATCTGTGGATTAATCCTGACGAAGAGTATATTAAAATTGATATCCATGGTGAAAACTGGATAATAAGTAAAAAAGCTTATGATAATATTGTTCATCAAAAAAAGGATATTAAAATAATAGAAGATGTAAATACGCCTGAAATGATAGGTAAATATGTAAAAAACCCAGTAACAGGCGGAGAACATATAATACTGCCGGCATCATTTGTAGATCCAGAATATGCTTCTGGTGTGGTATATTCCGTACCAGCTCATGCTCCAGCAGATTATATTGCTCTTAAGGACCTTAAAGAAAACAAAGAACTCCTTGAAAAGTATGGATTAAAGGAAAAAGTTCAAAAAATAATACCGATTAATGTTGTAACCTTAAAAGGATTTGGAAAATTTCCTGCCCAGGAAATCATTGAAACATTTGGTGTAAAAAACCAGCAGGATGAAAAACTTAAAGATGCTACAAATGAACTTTACAAACTTGAACATGCTAAAGGGATTATTTCTGAGCATATTGAAGATTATAATGGATTATCGGTACAGAAGGCAAGGGATGAAATTATAAATGACCTTGTTGAATCAGGTAAGGGAGATCTAATGCATGATTTTGCAGAAAGACCAGTTATCTGCAGATGCGGGACAAAAGCAGTTGTTAAGATCCTTGAAGACCAGTGGTTCCTTAAATATTCGGATGAAAAATGGAAAAAGCTTGCAATGGACTGCTTGGAACAGGAAAATATAGTACCGCAGGAAGTAAGGGCAAATTTCGAATATTACATTGGCTGGTTAGATGATTGGGCATGTTCAAGAAGAATAGGTCTTGGAACAAAACTTCCATGGGATAAACAATGGCTAATAGAGCCTTTAAGTGATTCCACAATTTACATGGCATATTATGCAATAGCAAAATACATGAAAGACATTAATCCTGATGATCTTGATGATTCATTCTTTGATGATGTGTATCTGGATAAAGGTAACTATTCCGGTAGTATTGATGATGAATTATTTAATGACATTAAAAATGAGTTCAATTACTGGTACCCTCTAAACTGGAGGCTTTCAGCTAAAGATCTTGTTGGAAATCACCTTTCATTCCATATTTTCCATCACTCTGCAATATTCCCAGAAGATAAATGGCCTAAAGGAATTGTAGTATTTGGAATGGGTCTTCTTGAGGGAAATAAAATGTCCTCTTCAAAAGGAAATGTCATACTCCTTGAAGATGCCATAAAAACCCATGGTGCAGACGTTGTAAGACTATTTTTAATGGCATCAGCCGAACCATGGCAGGATTTTGACTGGAGAGAAAATGAAGTAAAAGGAATTAAAAGACGTCTTGAATGGTTTTCAGAGTTTGCAGACCGCATAGTAGATATAAAAGGCTCTTCAATATCTTTAAAATCATTCGAATTAGGAGAAATTAAAAAGCCAGTAAACAAATGGCTTTTAAGTCAGGTCAATATGAGAATTAAAGATGCTACTGAAGCACTTGAAGGATTTCAGACAAGAAAAGCGCTTCAGGAAGCATTATTCCTGTTTAAAAAAGACTTAGATCATTACTTCCACAGAATAGAACAGGATCCTGAAGGAGAAAGAAAAGAAATATCAAACACTTTAATTTATGTGTTAAGCAACTGGATTCGTCTTATGGCTCCATTCACACCTCATACGTGTGAAGAACTGTGGAGCAGGATTGAAGGGGATGGATTTGTTTCATGTGCTGAATGGCCGGAATATGATTCTGATTTAATTGATGAAAAAGTCCAGAAAGCTGAAGAGATAGTACAGGGACTTGCAAATGATATCAACGAAATTAAAAAGATAATTGATACTCAGCCAGAGAAAATACACGTTTATATTTCTCCTGATTGGAAATGGAAAGTCTTTGAAATTGCAAAGGAAATTGGAAGGCCTGATATTGGGCAAATTATGGGAAGATCAATAAAGCAGAATCTGCACGATGATAAAAAAGAAATTGCTGAGTTTGCAAAAAAAATAGCCAGAGAAGTGACAAAAACGAAATATGTGGGTAAACTTGATGAATATTCAATCATTAGGGACTCTTTAGATTTCCTTTCACGTGAAGTAGGTGCTGAAGTAGTTGTATATGATGAACCAACCTATGATCCACAAAATAAATCAAAAAATGCAATACCTTACAAGCCCGCTATTTATATGGAGTAAATTATTTGCTCTATTTTCTTTTTAAATTCTTAATTTATTTTTAATTATTTATTTTTCCAAAAAACTCTTTTTTAATATTTATGATAAAATATAATAAATATCATACAAATATTATAATTGGTGATAATATATGCTGTCAAAAATTCCCATTGATATGAAGAAGGTTAGAGAAGAGGATATTACCAAGGAAGTTCTTCGAGTAGCTGTAATTGCAGAATTAGATGCTATAAACCTCTATGAAGAGCTTGCATCTGTTGTAGAGGATGAAAAAATCAGAATGGTCTTTATGGACGTTGCAAAGGAAGAAAAAACCCATGCTGGCGAATTCATGACCATGCTTTTAAAAGAAGATAAAGAACAGGTTAAAGAACTTGAAGAAGGTAAAAAAGAAGTAGAAGAGTTAATAGGGCAAAAATAAAATTTATGAAGTGTTAAGTATATTTCACTCTTTAATGTAGTTGTTAAGAACTCCAATCCCTTCAATCTCTGCTTCAACAGTATCTCCAACATTCATTGGTCCAACGCCCGGAGGAGTTCCTGTTGCAATCACATCACCGGGTTTAAGGGTCATTATATTTGAAACGAATTCAACCAGTTCATAAACATTAAATATCATATTTTTCGTGTTTGATTTTTGTTTAAATTCTCCATTAAGCTTTAATGATATGTTGAGATTTGAAGAATCTAATTCAGTTTCAATGCACGGCCCAATAGGGGCAAATGTATCAAAACTCTTCGCACGTGTCCATTGAATATCCTTCTTCTGCAAGTCACGTGCTGTAACATCGTTAAAGATAGTATATCCTCCAATAAACTCCCGGGCATCAGATACATTTCTGGCTTCTTTTGAAATAACAATTCCCAGTTCTGCCTCATAATCAACCTGATTTGAGCAATCTGGATAAATAATACTATCTAAATGACCTATTACAGCAGTAGGTGGTTTTAGAAATATAACTGGTTCATCTGGAAGTTCCATTTTAAGTTCTTTTGCATGATCTTTATAATTCAAGCCCACACAAACTACTTTAGATGGGGATACAGGAGAATTTATCTTTACATCTTCTACATTGTAAATTCTGTCTTTCTTAAACTTTTCAATATTTGAAGAATTAATTGCTTCTATAACTGGACAGGAAAGCTCTGTAATACCTATTTCTTCCATTAGCCCGGTTTTTTCCTTTCCATCTGCTGTAAATTGTATAATTTTCATTAATTCACCTGATTACTTTTATGAGTTATTTAGGTATCTGAAAGATAAATTAAATAAAATTAACATTTTTAATCTAGATGTGAAATAATTAAATTAGTAATTTCAGCCCAGAAAATAAATAATTGGGAATTAGTACCCAATTTCAAGTTATTCTGTAATATTATTTGTTTTTTCTTCTTTAATTTTCCCATCAAGCACAGTTATAATCCTGTCAGCCATATTGGCCACATATGGTTCATGTGTTACCATAACAAGGGTTACATTTTCTTTTTTGTGTAAATCTTTAAGAAGACTTAAGATTATATCTCCAGTCTTTGAATCTAAGGCTCCTGTTGGTTCATCAGCTAGGATAATGGACGGATGATTTACCAGCGCCCTTGCAATTGCTACACGCTGCCTCTCTCCTCCAGAAAGCTTTGTAGGCTTTTGATTAATTTTATCTTCAAGCCCAACCGATCTTAATAGTTCCAGCGCTCTTTCTTTCATTTTTTTACCTGAAACTGGAGTTTCAAACATGGGAATTTGCACATTTTCAAGCACGGTAAGATTTGGAATTAGATTATGCAACTGGAATACAAATCCAATTTCATTTGCTCTAAATTCGCTTAAATCTTTTTTATGCATTAAATCGATACCTGCAACGTTTATTGATCCTTTATCTCCCTTATCCAGCGCGCCAATCATGTTAAGGAGGGTTGATTTTCCTGAACCCGAAGGTCCAATTATGGAAACAAATTCTCCTTTTTTAATTTCAAGATCAATGCCATTCAATGCCTTTACCGTTCCATTATCATAACTTTTTTTTAGATTCTTTATTTCAATGATGTTTTCGCTGTTATTCATAGCGCAACGCCTCCGTTGGTGCTAATCTGCTTGCCCTGTAAGCAGGATAAATTCCCCCAATTATTCCAACAAGTAATGCTATTCCCAAAGCCCTTATGAAAAGTTCAAGTGAGTATGCAGGTTCAAGTATGCCCTGGGTTGAGGGGGTAATGGATAAAAGCACTTCCACACCAACGATACCTACTATTATTCCCACTAATGCAGCAATCAGGGTAAGCACAATAGATTCTCCAAGAATCATTCCAAGTATCCTTCTGCTCTTCCAGCCTACTGCTTTTAAAACTCCAATTTCTCTTGTTCTCTCATAGACAGACATTATCATGGTATTTATGACTCCTACTCCTCCAATAATGATTGCAAGGAGTGAAATTGCCCATGTGGCTGTGTCTATGAAACTTAAACCCTGATTTATCCTTCCCATCTGATCAGCGGCAGTTGTTGTGGATAATTCGTCTGGGTATGCATTTTCAATTGCATTACCTACTTCTGTGGCATTTGCATTATCATTTATTTTCACTGCTATTGTAGTGACTTCATTTTCACTATTAGTTAAGTTTTGAAGCTTGTTTAATGAAATGTAAGCTCCAGCATCAGTTATAAAATTTCCTGATTCATATATTCCTGTAATTTTGAAATCCCTATTGAAAATGGTGATTGTATCTCCAACAGTCTTATTAAGGTTTTGAGCAGCTGTTTTACCAATAATTATTTCGTTCGCGTCACTATCTGAAAATGATTTTCCGTTAATGCTGTCTATTCCCACCAGGTTAAGCTTATCGCTGTTTATACCGTTTACTATAAATCCGCCTGGTCCAAAACTCGAACTTGAACCTTCTTCAAGGCGCACATTTGTTCTTAAAATTCCCGTAGTATCTTTAATACCACTTACATTCCTTATATCTGTTACATATGCTTCATCAATACTTCCTGACATGAAACCGTCTGTACCTGCTTGAATTACAGTTATCTCAGCACCCCCTGCTTTGAGAGTACTTTCTGTAGATTCCTTAAGTCCGTCAGTAATAAGTCCTAAAGCTACAATGGTAGCAATTCCAATTGCAATTCCAATAATTGCAAGGGAAGTTCTTGTTTTATTTCTAAATGGATTTTTTACAATCAATCCAATATAGTTCATGATTAGATCTCCTCTTAAATGAATAATTAATCTATCATTCCATCATGTCCTTTAAAAAGGAATATTTAAGTAATTATTTCAAAATTAATTGCAAATTTGTTACAAATTATATACAAATTGTTTTTAATCATACAAAAAATTAATGGAAATTCAATTTTTGTGGATTATATGGCGGGGGATTAAAAATTTTTTAATAGTCCCAAGTTATTTTTAGAAGTATAGCAAGCGCTATAAATTCTATAATACTTCCTATAATTATAGGTCTTCCATGTCTGTCTGTTAATGTATCAATATCAAAGGTTAAAAAACCAATAGTGAGAATACTTTTGAGTAAAAGTAATGAAGCAAAGAGTATAAGTCCTGCAGTAAATCCAATTTTTATTTGCCTGTAACTTTTAATATAAAGATACAGTAATCCTAATAAAAGGACAATATTTCCAATCTCTATTCCCATGACTGCAATTTTAATTGCTGAATATCCAAATAGTTCTAATGCCATATAAATCCCTTATTATTTATTTTTCATCTTCACTTGTTTCCAGATGGTTTCAAAATCATTATAGTTTTTTCCCATGCTTTCTGAGAGAAAATACATTTTACCATACTTTTCTCCAGCAGATTTAACTATATTGCTATCTTCTAAAATCTTAATGTGGTGTCTGATAGTCCTATAATTCACATTTAACGTTTCTGCAAGTTGATGTGCATTGTAAGGTTGCTCATTTAACTTTTTAATAATTTTGGCACGATTTACACCCCCTCTTGTACCAAGAATCAGCCACCACAACACTTTTTTCATAATGAATCACTATAAAATTTTAATTGTAATCCAAATTTGATTTCTTTAGAATATAATTATTAGCCCATTAACAGTCATGTCAAATTATATCTTAGATTTAAAATAGAAATAATTAAAATAAGTTCAAAATTAATCTTTAAAGGATTCTGATTTTACTAATGATCCGAAAACTCCTCCAACTGCACCATGACTATTTCAAGCATTATGTAAATAGTTATGGTGATTATTAAGCTGCCCATATATTCTCCATATCCTTGAAGGTACATCATAGCTATCATGATTACATTTACTATTAATCCGCTTATTATTCCTAATTAATTCCATTAATAGATCCATTTTTTATATTTTCTCCAACCATAAATCCAACAGCTATTCCTGCCAGCAAAAAGTGGGAATCACGAAACTTTGGCCTGATATAACATCTGATGCAATATAAAATGTTATTGTAATAAATATTTCAATTAACAGTGGTTTCCATTTATTAAATCTTTAATCATCTCACTTCTTTATGTTATTTTTTTGATTTTTACATCCTCAGTAGAGTTAAGGAACTGTTTAAATCCCTGAATTATTCAATAAATGTTGATTCATTGATTTTATCTACTATTATAATGGAGGTCACCCCCCACTATCTTCTATGAAAAAGGGGAAAAGGGGCATTTTACCGTATCATAGAGATAATTAAGCGACATGTTAAAGGATATTGTAGGGGCCCACCACCCTACGATTATTTTTTTATTTTTTGAATATCACTCCTTTGATTTGAAATGGTATTTGGATTGCTTATTTTTAAATATAAAACTTAATTGTGTATAAAAGAAATTTTATGATAATTAACTAAAGCCGTTAAAGCAATCACATTTTCCTCATAATAATTTCTAAATTTGTTTCTGAGTATGTTTTTTACAATTAAGCCACTAAAATTCATATTTTTTTGTTTGGGGGCTATATTTAAGTAATTTTTCCAGAATTATTTCCAAATCACTACCATTTATACCCAAATCTATACCAATTTAGTCATATTTAAAAAAATATTAAAATAAAATTTTCAAAAATAAAATGTATTTGAATAATCCTATCTATTGTGAATATATAAATTTAAAGAATGATTTTAAATAAAAAATAGATAGGGAGGTCCCGCCCACCCACAATTATAGAACAATGTAATTATTCTATAATTGTCCTCGTTTTCAAGTGATAGTCTTTAATGAAATTCATGATTTTCTCCATATAAATGGAGATCCCGCCACATATAAGTACTAATCTCCTTTGGAAGGGGGATTTCGAGATTTATACTTCTCCAGGAGATAATTAAGAGACTTATACAAAAAGTGATTTTATTACAGGTACCCACCTACTCTGTAATATTAGGATAATGTTGATCTTATTATTATCACATCCTTTTTTTAGCTGCATATAATTTTAAGGTTTTATTATCCTATTAACGAGCTCAGGAGAATTAATTGGTAATAATGGGTTTTCTCTGGATTATTTGTTATTAAATCTTAATTAAGGTTTCACTCTTGAGACACTTTCAGAGTTTTAAATGATGTTTACTCCTTCATCCGCTGTTTAATATTAAGTGCGCAATATTTAAGTAATTATTCCAGATTTATACCCAAATCTTTACCAAATTGAAGAGTAATATGTTATAAATAAGAGTTGTGGATGGAAATAAAAATAATCTACGTCCTCTGCCATCTTAATTTTAATATTAATATATTTTAAATCTAAATAAGCTTATTGTGCCCATTAAACTTTTATATTTTTCCTTTTGGAGTTATAAATTAAATATAAATAAATCATTTTTTCATATTTTAAAGATTAAACGCTTTTTCGTGTTTAATGTATTTTAATTTATTAAATTAAACATTCGCCTGATAAATTGAGATTTTATTCAAAAATAATGAATTTTAGGATGTTTAGGGTCAAATTTGGGAAAACTTTCTTATATGCTCTTCTTTTTAGTATGATGTAGTTAAATTAAAGAAAATTAATCAAATCGGGATGAAATTATGTCTAATATAAATAAAATTATAAAAGAAAAATCATGGTTTTTGTTGCTATTTACAGTATTCATATTCTCATTTTTGCTGGATATGTATGTTTTGACTCACTACAACTTATCATACGGGCGTGATGGCCCATTTTATGATCTACAAGTCTTAAACATACTTAAAACAGGGTTTACTTCCAGTAACGATCCCCCATTTGCCTATTATATGCTAACACCGTTTGTAATGATAACTGGAAATTCATTTCTTGGCATAAAAATTGGCATGTCACTTATAGGATCTTTAATGGCATTCCCTGCATTTTTCCTTACAGAAATATTCAGCAAAAAACTAAATGTGGAATATAAGGTTCCAGCGTTTCTAAGTGCTTTTTTGATAACGGTAAATTCCTTTTACTTTGGCATGATCGGAGATTTTATGCAGAATCTTGTTGGCGTATTCCTCCTTCTGCTCTTATTGTATTTTGCAGTTAAATGGTTTGAAAATACAAAGGAATGGAATTTCCTTATTCGTTCTCATTGGGTGGATTGAGTTTCGATAATTCAAGATCTAAACCAAATAATAAGCCTGTTGGTTTCAATGATACAACTAAAAACAATATGACTCCACCATCTGACGTAGGGAATAGAAAAATGTTTAATAGATCAGGTTCGCTCCCTTCAGGGAATTTCATTCCACCAAACGGTAATAGGACGCCTGAAAATGTGTTTAACGGAAATATGCCATCTAATGCTGGTGGAAATGGCATGAAACAGGACTATTCTGGTTATGGAACTCTAATTTACAGTGGAAATTATGTAAAGGTTTATAAAATTTCTTAAACCTTTTTCTAATTTATAAAAAAAATTTGAAGAGTATTAGTCCCAGGTTATCCTTAATAGTATTAATAATGCGATAAACTGGATTATATTGACTGAAGAAAGCGGAGTTTGTGGCCTTCCAATCTCTAATCCTTGAGAAGTAATGTTAAAAACAACATTCAGGGCTAAAAATAATGTGGTTATCATATTTTGAAGTAGAAGAAGTGAAGTAAAGACTAAAAGGCCAGTTGTAAATTTAGATTTTATTTGTTTGTAATTTTTTAAATATATGGAGAGTAATGCAAGCAATAAACATATATTCGCAACTCCGATTATAATGGCTATGTATGTTCCTATATCTACAAAGTTCATTTCTGGCGGGTTTTGAAAACCATTTGGCCCAAAACTACTGCCTTCTGGTCTGTTGTTAGCCATGGGTGGTGCTGCTTCTAATATTCGTTGTATCATTTTTCCCCTCTACTAAATTTTCCTTATGTTTAATATTTACTTTTCCCCGATTTGTTCCCAAATCTTACTGAATACATCATAGTTTTCTTCCATATCACTGGAGAGAAAATACATCTTTCCGTATTTTCCTCCGGTAGATTTAATTAAATTGTTCTGTTCTAAAACTTTAATATGGTGTCTTATGGTCTTATAATCAAGATTTAATTCTTCAGAAAGCTGATTAGCATTATAAGGCCTTTCATGCAGCGCTTTTATAATTCTAGCACGGTTAATTCCGCCCTTCATGCCCGCTATTAACCACCATAATAGCTTTTTCATCAAATCACTATGTCCTGAATACTTTAAAGTATTAGAATTATTTTAGATTATCCTTTCAATTGGGACAACCAGTATATCTTTTGCACCTACTTTTTTAAGTTTATTTACAGTATTAAATACTTCATGTTCATCTACAACTGCGTGAACTGCCACAATTTCTTCATTTGATAAGACCTGAGAGACAGTAGGTCCTGTAAGTCCGGGCATCGCTTTTTTAACATCTTCCAGAGATACCTTGTCAACATTCATCATTACAAGCTTTTTACCTTCTGCATCAAGAACTCCTTTTATGCCAGTTCTTACAGCTTCGATTTTCTCGTTTTTTTCTTTAAAACTATCTTTATTTGCAATTAGCTTTATTGAACTTTCTAGAATGGTATCTATAATTTTAAGATGATTCATTTTTAATGTGGTGCCGGTACTTGTAAGATCGGTTATTATATCTGCAACACCGATAAATGGTGCAATTTCAGTTGACCCACTCAATTCAACTATTTTAACATCTAATCCCTTATTTTTGAAATATTTTTGTGTTAAATGCGGAAATTCTGTAGCTACAATAGCGCCATGGTCTATATCCAGAATATTATATATTCTGGAATCTTCAGGCACTGCGAGTACCAGTTTGGCTGTGCCGAAGTTCAGATCTTCAAGGATTTCAACATCAGCATCCTTTTCTTCAATTAAGTCCAGACCAGTCATTCCCAGATCTGCTGCACCATCTGCAACAAATTCAGGAATATCAGCAGCCCTTGTAAACATTACACTTATTTCTTCATCATAAGTCTCTGAAAAGAGCTTTCTGTTAGACATATCTTTAATTCCAATCCCTGCTTTTTCTAAAAGCTTTACTGCAGGGTCGCTTATCCTCCCTTTCGATGGAAGAGCTATTTTAAGCTGCATTTAAATCCTCCTAATTATACATATCAAAGTAATAATTCAAATTGATATTATTTTGATGAAATTAATATTATTAATAGAAATGGTTAGGTATTTATGTACTTCTGTTGGGTTTTAGATGAATTGATTTATTTGTTTATATTAAATTTTAAAAGTAACGCATGTATCTTAAATATCTTAAATTTATACAATATACTTAATTACATCTTTTAATTATATAATGGTGGTTCAATGGAAACAAAAAGCATTTTAATAAATAATATCACTCTTCTTGGAGATAAAATAAAAAAAGGTTCAGTACTGGTTGAAAACGATAAAATCATAGATATAAACGAAAAAACAGACAAAAAAGATGCCGATATAATTATAAACGGTGAAAAGAAAGTTCTCATGCCTGGAATTGTAAATACACATACTCATTTATCAATGTCACTTTTAAGGGGATTAGCAGATGATTTGCCTCTGGATACATGGCTTAATGATCATATCTGGCCGGTGGAAGCCAATTTAACGGGCGAATACTGCTACGCAGGTGCTCTGCTTGCATGCATTGAGATGATAAAATCTGGAACCACCACATTTAACGATATGTACTTTTTTATGGATGATGTGGCCAAAGCAGTCGATGAAGCGGGCTTAAGAGGAATGATCTGTCATGGAATGCTCGATCTTGGGGATGAAGAGAAAAGAAAGGCAGAGTTTAAGGAAACAAAGAGGATAATAGAGAAGTGCCATGACACTGCAGATGGCAGAATAAAAGTTGCATTTGGACCACATGCACCATATACCTGTTCAGAAGAACTTTTAAAGGGAGTAAAAGAAAAGGCAGGTAAACTGGGCCTCAAAATTCATATCCATGTCGGTGAAACTGAATTTGAGGTTCAACAGGTCACTGAAGCCCATGGAGCAAGACCTTTTGAATATCTTAACGAAATAGGATTTTTAGGAGAAGATGTGATAGCAGCACACGCAGTATGGCTTTCAGATGAAGAAATAGAAATAATAAAGGAAAACCAGGTAAGTTTATCCCATAATCCTGCAAGTAACATGAAATTAGCTTCAGGAATATCTCCTGTTTCTAAACTAATCGATGCAGGGGTAAATATGTCTTTAGGAACTGATGGTGCAGCATCGAATAATAATTTGGACATGGTTGAGGAAATGAAAATAGCAGCACTGCTTCAAAAAGTAAATAATATGGATTCTACAGTTCTTCCATCCGAAAAAGTCTTTGAAATGGCCACAATAGGTGGTGCAAGGGCTTTAGGCCTTCAAAATGAAATAGGAACCATTGAAGTTGGAAAAAAGGCAGATTTAGTACTTTTGGATATGAATACTCCTCATTTAACTCCGTTCAGACATCCAATGTCACATCTTGTATATGCAGCTAACGGAAGCGATGTTGATACAGTAATCTGTAATGGTGAAATATTAATGCAGGATAAAGAGTTAAAAGTGCTTAATGAAGCGGAAGTTATTAAATTAGCTGGAGATGCAGCAGAAGAACTATTATCAAAGAGTTAAAATTGAAAAATGAGTTATATGGATAGATTAGTCTTATTTGACATAGATAGAACATTAATTGGTAGATCCCAGTGTCACCATGATGCATTTTCATATGCATTTAAAAAGGTCTACAATGTCGATGTGGATATTAGAATCATTAATTATGGTGGAATGACAGATCCAGCAATAGCAATCGAAGTTTTAAAGAAAATAGGGCTAAATGAAAGATTTATACTACCGAAGCTGGATGAATGTATGGATGTAATTGTTGATTACTTCATAAGGAATGTAAAAAGAGATAAAATCCCTATTTTACCGGGTGTCAATGATTTATTGGAATTGCTGATGAACAATGGAACTCTTATGGGTCTGGTTACAGGGAATTTAGAGCCCATAGCATGGGGAAAATTAAAATCAATAAATATAGATCATTATTTTAAATTAGGCGGATTCGGAAGCGATAATATAAACAGAACAGAATTAGTGAAAACAGCAATAAAAAAAGCAGCAGATAACTTTAATTTTAAAGGAACTACTTTTGTAATTGGAGATACACCCAGGGATATAAAAGCCGGATTTGAAGCAAATGCTAAAACAATCGGAGTTGCTACAGGGACCTATTCAGTCAAAGAACTTAAAGATTACGGGGCTGATTTTGTTTTTAAAAATTTGGAGGATAAAAAAGAAATACTGGATGTATTAATGAAATAAAACTAATTTTCAGGCCGAATTTCGAGGATAAAGAATGTGTTCAAATAAAAGAACGGCTAAGGCCCCCATTACAAAACCATTAGCAACAATCGGCTTGATAACCAGCGGTAATTGGGCTGTTACAGATTGAGGCATAAAAGCGATTACTATGCCTAAAAGAACAGGTAATCCAACAATAATACCATCGTCAATGGTTTTAAGGGTCTTATTTTCTACAGCAAGAAGCATTGCAGCCCCAATTTGGGCAACCATTAAATATAGGAAAATAACACCAATCACCGGTGAGGGAATCCCTGCCAGAACATTTAGGGCTATGGGTGAAAAGGCAAGAATCAAAAGACCCACAGCTGCAGGAATAAGCGTAAATCTTGAAGCATTCTGGGTGGCCATAATTATACCGGGGCTTAAAGAGTAGTTTACAGGCCCTATAATCCCCAAAAGTCCTGCAAGGAAATTCCCAGCTCCCGTAATTGCAATACCTTTTTTAACTCTCTCCTGTAATTTATCCACATTAAGCATGAACCCGACAGATTCCATTGAGCTGATATCGTTTATTGCAAGAGCCAGGAAGCTAATAAGGAATGCTATAATGATACCAATGTCCGGAACCGCTAGATGTCCTATAAAATCAGAAGGAAATGCTAAAAGCGCTGCATTTAGATTATGGATGTTTGAAATGTTAAATATCACTGAATAAGCAAGACTGCCCATGAAGAGAGCTATTAAAGGAACTAATGATCTTAAAATGCCTTTAGTTAATGCATGAGTGGTGAAAATAGTTAAAATGAATACAATAACAAATATAAAGTTGTAGTTCGCCGGTACATTGCCTGTTGAGATTATAAGATTGATTATGGTGGGTGTCAGGGTGAAAGCGATTAAAAGAAGAACAACCATGATTACTCTGGATGTAAAAAGTCTTTCCAAATATTTAATATAGTCACCTATGGCCAAAAGAGTTAATATTAACCCTCCTATTAATATTGATGAGTTAACTGCTCCAATGCCCCGATCTGAACTTGTTAAAACACCGATTAAGAGTACTGCGGCAGGTCCCATAACCAGGGGAAGTCTATGGCCCCAAAGAACCTGTACGAGAAGTAAAAATCCTACCAGTAAAAAAATCTTCTGTAAATATGGAATTCCGCCGTTCTCAAATACTCCCAGTATATCTCCAATGATTATTAGGGAAGGAATGGTCACTGCAAGCCACTGTAAACCAAAAAGAAGCATTTCAGTCTTCCCTGGTCTATCATTTAATTTATATTTAAGTTGCATGGTATCCTCTGAAATCAGATCACGCTTGTTTTATTAATAGAATTGATATCATAGTTTTTAGTTAATTAACTACTTAAAAATTTCTTGGTTTGTAAGAATATAAGAAAAAATATTTAAGAAATCTAAGATTTAAGGTTTTTATTTTCTAATAATGTTGTTAATTGTAATTACTGTAAGAAGTAATACTGGCCATATTTCGAGTCTACCCATCCAGAAATCCACGATAAAAACAAGTTTTACTAATACGGGAGAATTGGGAGTCATAATTCCACTTGAAAGCCCTACATTGCTTAAAGCTGATGCCACTTCAAATATGACTCGAGATATGTCATTGTAATATATTAAAACTATAACTACGCTTGTGATGTATACTACGAAATAAGTGAATACGAAAGCACCGGTTATCCTTAAAACATCATCTCCAACCGGTAATTCTGTCACGTGATGGATTTTTTTGGGCATTACGGCACTACCAGGTAATATGAATGATTTAACCTGCCATAACATTCCTTTTATGAGCATTCCAAATCTGAGCCATTTAATACCCCCACCAGTAGAAAGCGAACCAGCACCGATTATCATAATTATTGTAAGGAGAAAAGTACCAAGACCAATCCATTTAGCCAGTAAATTAGGATAAAATGCTGTTTGAAGACCTGTAGTAGTGATAGCAGAAACCATCTGGAAAAAAGCATATCTAAAGTTAAGAAGTAAATCATTTCCATATACTTGATTGTTGTAAAGTACAAATGTTACCAGGATTGTAGAAAGAATAATTAGAGTATAAGCCACTTTTGTTTCTATATCTTTGAAATACTCTTTCCATTTTCCTTTAAGGAGTGTATAGTGCAATGCAAAGTTCGTAGCACCGATCATCATTACAATCATGGCTGCTATTTCTATCCAGACGCTGTTATAGAATAGTAGGCTTGTATTGTGCATTCCAAACCCTCCTGTAGATAGAGCAGTGAATGCATGGAATATAGAATCAAAAACAGGCATACCTGATAGTAAAAAGAGAGATATTGCTATTGCAGTAAAGAACAGGTATATATAAACAATAATTCTTGTGGAATGTTTTATACTGGGCATTAATTTTTCTTCTCTGCCTTCGGCAAGGTAAAGACGCATTACATCAACACCTGTAGACCTTAAAACGGCGAGCAGAAGGAATATAATCCCTAAACCTCCAATCCACTGTGTGAAACCTCTCCAGAAGTGTATTGTATAAGAAACAGCATCTAAATTGGCATACATGCTGAATCCAGTTGTTGTAAATCCAGACATGGCTTCAAAATAAGCATCAAGATAAGATAATTCTCCAGAAATGAAATATGGCAAAGCACCAAGAGCACATGCAATGAGCCATATAATGGTTGAAAAAACCATCGCGCTTTTAAGCGTCATCTTCATTTCAACTTTGAATAATTTAACAAGGGAAAAACCAATTGCAGCGCTTAAAGTGGCTGAAACTAAAAATGGAACAAAATAACGCGGTTCATTATATATAATTGCAACAATAAGTGGAACTAACATCGCTGCTCCAAGAAGCATAAGTACATTCCCGGAGTGATGCATAATGGTCTTTAATTCTCTTCTACTCAACCTATGAATTCGTTGCATACGATCATGGCCTTCGATGATTATAGGTTTTATTCATCGTATTTTTAAATATAATGATAGATATAATTTTTTTTAGGTAAATAATAGTGAATAAAGCATATTATTAACTAAAAATGTTACATTGATGGTCATGTGGCCCATACAATATTTTAAACCTTTTATCAGTATATCAAAGGAATATATAAAATTTTCGACGGAAATATTTTGATAAATGATTCCGGTTAATTATGAAAATTTTCCTAATTCTTTCAGTATTACAACATCTATTATTTAAAACTTTTGAAATAAATTAGATAAATTAATTGATTTATTTAAAATTAAATCCAATTATAATGCGTTTTTCTTTTATCTGCCCAATGATTTACTCCATACTTCCTTATCATCTTTAAATTATGTTCTATTGGGTGGATTCCCTTGAGATGATCAAGTAATTCACAATCCTTAGAGTCATCACATTCCCCGCAGCATTCATATTGCTTTTCTTTTACACATTCTCTTATTTTGCAATTCTCTTTACAGCCGCCTTCTGTACATACTGCGGTGCATTCTAATTTTTTCATTTCATGAAGGACTTCTATAAATTTAGGATAGTTATTGAATATTTCATTGCTCTTTGACTTTAATTCAGCATATTTATCAAAATTAACATCTTCAAGTAAACTTTTAAGTTCATATATTAATTTAAAGAGCTTTTAATCGCTCGGAATACAATCTAAACAGTATAAACCACAGTATGCGGTGTATTTTTCATGATTTTCCATTTTATCACAGTTAAAAACATCAATTAAGTATTTAATTTCTTATCAATTCTATTTTGTATATCGTCCTTTAAATTAATTAATGATTTTAAACATAAAATGAATAATAAAAAACAGGAATGTGATTTTAATGAAAACCTATTTCAACCCAGAAATAGAAACAATGCCTCGAGATGACCTCGACGCACTTATAGATGCACGTATAAAATATACGGTTAATTATGCATTTCAAAACTCGCCATTTTATAGAAAATGGTTTAAAGAAAAAAATATTAGCATTTCTGACATTAAATCCCACGAAGATTTAAGGGAACTACCAATTATAACCGGTAAAACAGTTCGCGAAAGACAACCCCCTGAAACAGAAGAATTCGAATTCAGATGTAAAGGCAGCGAAATATTCACAATCCACGAAACAAGTGGAACAAGCGGCACTCCTAAAGCTTTTTTTCTTACATGGGATGACTGGAACAGATATGCAGATAAATATGCAAGATCATTCACATCTCAAGGATTTGGGGAAGGAGATCGAGTAGTTGTCTGCGCATCCTATGGAATGAACGTCGGTGCTAATACAATGACCCTTGCAGCCCAAAAAATTGGGATGACCATAATTCCTGAGGGTAAATGCACATTTCCAGTCAGAATAATTAAAAGTTACCAGCCCACAGGTATTGTGGGAAGCATATTCAAATTTTTACGCCTTGCAAAGCGTATGGAGGCTGAAGGGATCAAACCTGAAGAATCCAGCATCAAACGGCTAATTGCAGGTGGTGAAAGCTTTGCAGAAGAATCAAGAGCATATTTAGAAGAAATATGGGGGGTACCTGTTTACAACACCTACGGAAGCACTGAAGGAACAATGTGCGGGGAATGCCACAAAAAAGTAGGCCTTCACGTGCCTGAAGACCTCGTACACCTCGATGTTTACAACCCACAGCTTAAAGATTTTGTAGATGAAGGTGAATGTGGTAGAATAGTGCTTACGACCCTTATTCCAGAGGGTGAAAAGACAGGAACGCTTCTTCTAAATTATGACACTGAGGATACTACTGTTGTGGTAAGCAGGGAAAAATGTCCATGCGGCAGAACCCATATGAGAATAATGAACCCCCAGCGTGAGGCAGAAACTGTTTGGGTTGCAGGATCACCTTTTAACAGGGTAGATATAGAACGAGGAGTTTTCCAGAGAGATAATATGGATTATTTAACTGGAGAATATGAGGCCTTTCTCTATGGGGATGAGATGGAAACAACTTTGAGGGTGAGTATGGAATGCGAAGACCCTGAAAACTGCAATAAAGGTCTGATTGAAGATAATTTTGTCAAAAGTTTCCTTCAATTCAAACCTGCCCTACAGCAAGCACATGAAGATGGGAGTTTTAACCTGAGCTTTAATTTTACTGGACCAGGAGGGCTTGAATTCTATAAGGTTAGGGGCAGACCCAAACGTTTAGTGGATCGTCGGTGAAATTAAATTGATGGTATTGAATTTCATTTTTTAATTTTTATTTTATAATAGTAGAAACACATATTAAATAAAAAAACTTTTTTTAAACTTATTCATTATAGGAGAAAAATGTCATGCTCAATGCAGAAACTTATATCACAAATCAAAAGGGAATTGGCGGACAAATAAGGGCTAAATATGAAGATTTTTACGTAGAAGAAATACCGGAGTCAGAACCAAGTGGTAGCGGCCCAAATACATGGTTTTTCATTGAAAAAATAGGTAGGGATACCCTTGATGTTGTTCTGGATATTGCACAGGAGCTGCACATAAACCGGAAAAGAATGGGTTTTGCAGGAATGAAGGATAAAAGGGCTGTTACAAGGCAGTGGCTCTGTGTGGCAAATTCAGAAGTTGAGGAAATAGAGAAATTAGAAGATAAGCTGTACAAAGTAAAAATTCTTAAGATAATGCAGAATGAAAAGAAATTAAGAATTGGGCAGCTTATCGGGAATAAATTCAGACTGCTGATAAGAGATACAGAAAATCCTGAAGCCGACGCTAAAACTGCAAACGAAGTTCTGGCAGAATTAACAATGAGAGGAGTTCCAAACTACTATGGCTGGCAGAGATTCGGAAAGAAGAGGTCAAATACACATATAGTGGGCAAGATACTGCTTGAAAATGATTTAAAGAGGGTTATCGATGCTTATATTGGAAATCCCTATCCTGAAGAGCCGGAGCATATAAAAGAACTAAGACAGTTGTATGATGATGGAAAACTGGAAGAAGCACTCGAGGCAATGCCCAGGGGCATGAGATATGAAAAGATGATGCTTAAAACTTTATTACAGGAAATGAAAAAGAAAAAAACATATGATATCGATTCTTTAGATGATAATTCGTATAAGCGCGTAATCGGAAGTCTTCCAAAACCATTAAAGCGAATGTTTGTCCATGCATATCAATCATATCTCTTTAATAAAGCTGTAAGTGAAAGAGCAAAGCTTGGAATTGATAAATACATTGAAGGGGACATAATTGTTGATAATGATGAGCATTTAGTCCATGAATTCGGCGATGAAATCGATGAAAGAATTAAAAACTTCGAAGTTCACCCTACAGCACCTCTTTTTGGAAGTAAGGTCCCACTTGCTGGTGGGGAATTGGGGGAAATGGAGCAGAAAATTTTAGATGATGAGGGAGTTAAATTGGAAGATTTTGAAGTCCCTAAAATGCCCAAACTTGGAAGCCATGGATTAAGACGTGCTATGAGGTTTAAAATTTGGGACGCGTCAGCTAAAGCCACTGATGAAGGCGTTTTAGTGGAGTTTTCAATTCCGAAGGGCTGTTATGCTACGGCTGTTTTGCGGGAAATAATGAAGAATGAAGTTGTTTAGGGATTTAAAAAAGCCAAAAGTAAGATTGAAACAATAAGGGTGGATAATATAGGACAGTTTAAGTTATGCAATAAAGGTAGAAAATAGGAGATAGAGTATTATAAATACAATAATATCACAACAGTTATTCATTCTGGAGATATGTAAATGAAGTGGACATCAGTTTTATTGGTAATTATTCTGTTAATTGGTGCTTATTCATTTTCAATAACTTTAGCCGGGCCTATCGAACCTTTAGGAAGATTAGGATTTGTTAAGTTCGCTAATCCTGATATGTACCCAGGACATCCACACTCTGAACTTTTAGCACAATATGCAGAAAAACGCGGATCTAAATGCATTCTTGTCTGTCACTTTGCAGGAAGTTCCGACTACAGCAGTTACATGGAAGGAGATGTATACATAATGGAGTTAGCATTTATTGATACTCAGGGAACAGGGGCTGCAGATAATGTTAACTATTTAGATTCTATTAAAATAGCGTTATTTGGCGTTCCGGACGGTAGATACAAATTTAAAACAGATGGAAGAGTATTCCGAAGCTATGATAAAGCAATGGACTATATATACAGAAAAGCAGAAAGGCACGACCAGGAGGGCCGAATTCCAATGGTGTGGCATGGAACATCCCGTAGTGAGAATCCAATAATAAACCAGGGCTGTGGATTTCCTCTATATTTCTTTATAATGAGCAAAGAATACGGTGCGATTCCCGCATATATCTATACATTGACAGGAATGCTGTTTCCCTATTTTGAAGATCCTTACCGGAACTTTGAGCTATTACATTCTTCACAATTACAGGAACTTTACACAAGCGGAGAATTAGACTACTACTGATTAGATAGTAAAAAAATTATAATAGATTTAGATATGGGGTGCATCATCTAAAACTGCAGATAAACGGAGTTTTTAGATTCTCAAAATAATTTAAAAATA